>NZ_JBBEGC010000076.1:0-34641 GCF_037401995.1 Saccharothrix sp. CCNWYY140 | reverse complement strand
CGGGGATGACACAAGCAAGAAGCCCAAGTTGCGCTGTGTCCTCCTCGGTGGACTGCCGCTTGCCGGCTCCGCCGAAGTACCCCGCGCTGCGCGCGTCGGGTGGGGTGGGTTAGGTGAGTGCGCGGGAGATGTCTGTCCAGAGGTCGTCTGGGTGTTCGATGCCTACCGAGAGGCGGATTGTGCCGCCGGTGATGCCGGCTGCGTTCAGCTCCGCCTCGTCTAGTTGTCGGTGGGACGTCGAGGCTGGGTGCAGGACCAGAGTTTCCGTTCCGCCCAAGGACGGGGCTAGGTGGACCAACTGCAAGCGGGTTACGAAGGACTCGCCTGCTGCCCTGTCGGTCAGGTCGAAGGAGAAGGTGCTGCCGAAGCCGTCCAGCAGCTTGGTGGCCAGGGTGTGGCTGGGGTGTTGGGGGAGGCCGGGCCAGTGGACTGCTTGTACTGATGGGTGGCTGGACAGGCGGGTGGCTAGTAGGGCTGCGTTGTCCTCGTGGCGGCGGATGCGTAGGGCCAAAGTGCGCAAGCCTCGGAGGGTTAGCCATGCGGCGAAGGGGTCGGGGGTTACGCCCAGTTCGATTCCGTGCTGCCACGTTCGGCGGTGGTGGTCTGGGTTGGCGAAGACGGCTATGCCGCCGGTTACGTCGCTGTGGCCGCCCAGGTACTTCGTGGTCGAGTGCACTACTACGTCTGCGCCGTGTTCGATCGGGCGGCATAGCAAGGGAGAAGCGAAGGTGTTGTCCACGACTACCAGGGCGTCTCCTGCTGCCGCTGCCAGGGCCGGTAGGTCGCTGACGTGACCTGTTGGGTTGGAGATCGTCTCCAAGTACAGGACGCGGGTGCTGGGGCGTAGGGCGGTGCGGATCTCATCGGGGTCGTGGCCGCTGATGAAGGTGACTTCGATGCCCCAGCGTTGGGTCAAGTCGTGCAGGAGGGCGTGGGTGCCGCCGTACAGGCTTCGTTGGGCGATTACGTGGTCGCCTGCGGAGAGGGTGGCCAGCAGGACTGCGTTGATCGCGCCCATGCCCGATGACGTGGCCAGTGCGGCTGCCCCGCCTTCGAGGTCCGCGATCGCGTGTTCCAGGGTGCGCACGGTCGGGTTGCCCAGGCGGGTGTAGACGAAGGCACCGTCGGGCCTGGTCATGGCGTCGGCGAAGGTGTCCAGGTCGGTGAAGGCGAAGCCGGAGGTTTGGTGCAGTGGCACTGCCAGGGGGCGGCTGCCTGCCAAGTCCGGGAAGGCGGTGTGGACGACTCGGGTTTCTGGGCGCATGGGGACGATCTTGGAGCCGTGATTGGTTCGCGTTGAGAGCCAATTCGGCTAGATTGGTCTGCTTGTGAGGCCAATCTCCGTGGACGAGCTGGTTGGCACGCTGGGGCGGTGGTCCGCTGGGCGTGGGTCGTTGTACCTGTTGTTGGCGTCGCGGTTGCGGGAGTTGATCGACGAAGGGCGGCTGCCGGGGGGCACGTTGCTCCCACCGGATCGAGGGCTTGCGGCGGGGCTTGCGGTTGGGCGGACGACTGTGGTGGCTGCCTACGACCTGTTGCGGCAGGAAGGTCGTCTGACCCGGCGGCGTGGCAGTGGCACGTGGGTTCCGCATCGTGGACCGGCCTCGGCTCGTACCGAGACGGCCAACCCGATGCTGGTCAACCTGATGGAACCGCCGGACGACGTCCTCCAGTTCGCCTGTGCCGGGCCGATGCGCCCGCCCGTGGAGCTGGTCGAAGCGCACCATCGCGCCTTGTCCCGGCTGCCTGAGGAGGACCTGGGTTATCACCCGTTGGGCCACCCGGCGCTGCGGTCGTCCCTGGCCACCCATATGACGCTGTCGGGCACGCCCACCACGCCTGAAGAGGTCCTGGTGACCAACGGTGCCCAGCAGGCCCTGGCGCTGGTCACGCGGGCGCTGGTCGCACCTGGCGACGAGGTGCTGGTCGAGGCTCCGACCTATCCCGGTGCCCTGGACCTGTTCCGCGAAGCCGCCGCCGTGATCACCCACGCCCCGCCCGGCGGCCTGGCCGACGCGCTCCCCCACCGCCGTCCGGCGCTGGTCTACGCGGTGCCGTCGTTCCACAACCCGACGGGTGTCTCACTGAGCTCGTTGGAACGGCGGAGGCTCGCGCGGGTGGCTGGGGACGTCCCGGTGGTGTTCGACGACGTGCTGGCCGACCTGGACTTCACGGGCGCGCCGGCGCTTCCGGCACTGTCGTCCGTCATCACGGTCGGGTCCCTGAGCAAGTCGGTGTGGGGTGGTCTGCGGGTCGGCTGGATCCGGGCCAAGCCCTCCATGATCGCCCGCCTGGGTCGGTTCAAGGCGGTGCACGACCTGGGTAGTGCGGTGTTGGACCAGCTGGCGGCCGTGGAGCTGCTGCGCGACTTCGAGCCTGTGCGCAGGGCGCGGGTGGCGCACCTCAAGGCCAGCCATGACCATCTGTGCGCATTGCTGCGCAAGGAGTTGCCGGAGTGGGAGTTCGAGCCCGCCACAGGCGGCCAGACGCTGTGGGTGCGGCTGCCGGGCACGCACGCCGCCGCGTTCGCGCAGGTCGCCCTGCGGCAGGGCGTAGCAGTACTCCCAGGGGCCGCGTTGGACGCCTCCGGGGGCAGCACGGACCGCCTGCGCCTGCCGTTCGTGGCCGAACCGGAGGTCATCTCGCGGGCGGTGGCGGGTCTGGTGGAAGCCTGGCGACGCTTCGCCTCGGAACCGCCCGGTGCCCCGGTGCTGCCGACCCTCGCGGTATGACCGGGAGGGAACATCGTCACAGCGCTGTCGGGATGACGGGACCGCGTGAGAGCGTTCATTCGAGCAGGTATCGGATCTAGGAGCGGAGCGACCAATCATGGCCACTGTCACCGAGAAGGCCGTCCTCGCGGGCGGGTGTTTCTGGGGGATGCAAGACCTGTTCCGCCGGCACCCCGGTGTCGTGTCCACGCGGGTGGGTTACAGCGGTGGTGACGTGCCGAACGCCACCTACCGCAACCACGGCACGCACGCCGAGGCGATCGAGATCGTCTACGACCCCGCGCAGCTGAGCTACCGGCAGATCCTGGAGTTCTTCTTCCAGATCCACGACCCGACGACCCGCAACCGCCAGGGCAACGACATCGGCACCAGCTACCGCTCGGCGATCTTCTACGACGGCGACGAGCAGAAGCGGGTGGCGGAGGCGACCATCGCCGACGTGGACGCGTCCGGCAAGTGGCCCGGCAAGGTCGTCACCGAGGTCGCCCAGGCGGGTGATTTCTGGGAGGCCGAGCCGGAGCACCAGGACTACCTGGAGCGCTACCCGAACGGGTACACCTGCCACTACGTCCGGCCGGAATGGCAGCTCGGCGAGCGGTGAGCACGCCGGTCGAGGTCGTGGCGCTGCACGTGTCGCCCGTGCACGCCTACGAAGGTCGGCCCGCCGACGGACCACGCCCCGACCCGGAGCCGGTGTCGCGCGACCACGTCGTGGTGCGGGCGGGCTTGGGGCTGGTCGGCGACCGGTACTTCAACCACCCCGCGCACCGCAACGCCGCCGTCACCGTGTTCGCGGCGGAGGCGCTCGACGAGCTGGGCGCCGACCTGGACCCGCTGCTGGTGCGGCGCAACATCGTGTTGCGCGGGTTCGACGTGAACGGGCTCGCGCGTGTTCACCCTGGACTCCGGTGACGGTCCCGTGCGCTTCGAGACCCACCGACCGGCCAACCCGTGCGCGTGGATGGACGCCGTGCTCGGGCCGGGCGCCATGCGCGGGTTGCGGGGCCGGGGCGGGATGCGGTGCATGCCCCTGGACGACGGTGTGCTGCGGCTGGGGCCCGCGATCCTGACCTGATCAGGTCAGCGGGTGGCGGGCCAGGAAGTCCAGGACCGGCGGGGTCGCCTGGGCGCGGAACTCCTCGAAGTACGCGTGCCGGGCGCCCTCCAGGACCACCAGCTCCGCGCCGGGGATGCGCTCGGCCAGGCGTTCCGCGTTGCCCACCGGGCTGAACAGGTCCGCCGAGCCGTGCAGCACCAGCGTGGGCGCGGTGATCCGGCCCAGCTCCTCCCACGCGTCGTGCGCGTCGCTGGCCCGCTTGTGGCCCCGGCGCGCGACCAACGACATGTCCGGGTCGCCCAGGACGTGGTACGGACCGACGTGGTCGCGCACATAGGCAGGCGTGAACATCAGGTCCAGCAACGCTTCCCGCGCCTGCCGCTTGGACAGCGCCAGCGGACGCACCACCTCCGGCGCGGCGACCAGCGCGCCCGCGCCGCCCGGTGACGTGCAGCCCAGCACCAGTGCGCCGGCCCGGTCCGGGTGCTCCACGGCGATCCGCTGCGCGATCCGCCCGCCCATCGACGTGCCGTAGATGTGGGCGCGCGGCACTTCCAGCTCGTCCAGCACCGCGAGGACGTCCTCGGCGAACCGGGCGATCGAGTACCGACCGTCTGCGGGCTCGTCGCTCTCGCCCGTGCCGACCGCGTCCAGCGCAATGGTCCGGTACGCAGCGGCGAAGTCGGAGCGGATCGGGTCCCACCAGTGCCGCGAGTTGGCCTGTCCGCTGAGCAGCAGCAGCGGGTCACCGTCGCCCACGACGTCGAACGCGATCTTCGTGCCGTCCGCGGCGCGGGTGTGCGGCATGACGAACCTCCTTGTGCGGTCTTCATCTTTAGCAGGACTTGCCCAGGTGAGACGCATGTTTGACATGTTTCGATTAGCAACTCGAAACTTTAGACCGACACCGCCGCCCACCGACCCGGAAGGGGTGCTCTGGTGATGACCAGCTCGGGCCGCGCGAAGGCCCGGTCGACTCTTGTCCTGCCGGCGGTGTCCGTCCTCGCGCTCGTCGGCGCGCTCACCGCCGTGGCGAACACCGACGTGGTCGCCGCCGGCGTCGAGGACGACGGCGCGGACTGCGCGGTGAGCGTGCCCGGCTCGCTGACCGCGAACGCCAAACTGCCCGACCCGTTCAAGCGGCTCGACGGGACGCGGATCTCCAGTCGGGCCGACTGGCGCTGCCACCGGGCGCAGACCCGGGAACTGGCGGAGCGGTACATCTACGGCGACAAGCCCGGCAAGCCGACGGGTGTCACCGGGACCGTGACCAACTCGTCCATCACGGTCAACGTCTCCCACAACGGCCGCAGCGCGAGCTTCTCCGCCCGCGTCGAACTGCCCGGCGGGACCGGCCCGTTCCCGGCGGTGGTGGTCGTGGGCGGGCTCGGCGCGGACACCGCCACCATCAAGGCCTCCGGCGCGGCGGTGATCAACTACGACCCGCTCGCGGTGGGCAAGGAGGGCACCGCGCGCAACAACAAGCAGGGCGCGTTCTACAGCGTCTACGGGTCCTCCAGCAGCACCGGGCTGCTGGCGGCGTGGGCGTGGGGCGTGAGCCGGATCATCGACGTGGTCGAGCAGTCCGGCGGCACGGTGCTCAAGGCGGACGCGACCGGTGTGACCGGGTGCTCGCGCTACGGCAAGGCGGCGTTCGCGATCGGGGCGTTCGACCAGCGGATCGCGCTGACCATGCCGGTGGAGTCGGGCAGCGGCGGGGTGCCGGCGTTCCGGGCCATACCGGGCGAGAGCGGGTCGCAGCCGTTGAGCAGCGCTTACGGGGAGCAGCCGTGGCTGGGTGACGCGTTCTCCGCGTTCACCGGCAACCCGGGCACCCTGCCGGTGGACACCCACCAGGTGATCGGCATGATCGCCCCGCGCGGGCTGTTCGTCATGGACAACCCGCACATCGACTGGCTCAGCGCCCGGTCGGGCAGCGTGGCGTCGCTGACCGGGGCCGAGGTCTACAAGGCGCTCGGGGTCGGCGACAACATCAGCTACTGGTCGGACGTCCAGGACGGCACGCACTGCGCCTCCCGGCCGGAGTGGCGGGCGCCGATGCAGCAGAACATCCAGAAGTTCCTGCTCAAGACCGGTGGGACGACCGGGGTGTTCCGCGTCTCCAGCCGCAAGGCCGGGTCGCTGGCGGAGTGGAAGGACTGGCAGACGCCCACGTTGACCGACGGCCCGACCAGCACCACGACCACAACCACGACGACCACGTCGGTGCCGGGCGGCTGCTCCGCGTCGGTGTCGGTCAACCAGTGGACCGGCGGTTTCGTCGCCACGGTCCGGGTGACGGCGGGGTCCTCGCCGATCACGGGGTGGGCGGTGGCGGTGACCCTGCCGGCGGGCGCCTCGATCACCAACGCGTGGAACGCCAACCGCAGCGGCAACAGCGGGGCGGTGGAGTTCACGAACGTGTCGTTCAACGGGTCTCTGGGCGCGGGAGCGTCCACCGAGTTCGGTTTCCAGGGCACGGGCAGCGGGACGGGGCTCACACCGGGCTGCTCCGTCCGGTAGGGCGTCGGCCGGTGTCGTAGGTTGGGTGGGTGCCGGAGGAGTGGTCGAGCAGGCGTCGCGGCGGCCCCACGGCGGTGACCAGGACACTCCTGGTGTTCGCGGCCGTCGGGGCCCTGCTCGCCGCCCTGGTGACCTGCACCGGCTCCGACGACGCCGTGCCCGGCCGGCCCCAGGCCGCGCCGGTCAGCACGACGTCCGAGACCACCACGACGGTGACCACCACCACTCCCCCGCCGGACCCGTGCGCGGTGAAGGCCGCCTCGCTCCCGCTGCGCCCCAAGCTCGCCCAGCTGGTGATGGTCGGCGTGGACCCGCGCGGCCCCGAGGACGCGCTGAACCTGGTGCGGTCCGAGCAGGTCGGGGCGATCTTCATCGGCGGCGACGCCACCGGGCTGCTCACCGGCGGGCTGGAGGCCGTGCGGGGCGCGGCGACGATCCCGCTGGTGGTCGCCGTGGACGACGAGGGCGGCCGGGTCCAGCGCGTGGAGATGCTCGACGGGGACATGCCCAGCGCGCGGCGCATGGCGCGGGACATGTCCCCCGAGCAGGTCCGCGCCCTGGCCCGCGACCGCTCGACCGCCCTGCGCAACCGGGGCGTGACGATGGACATCGCGCCCGTGCTCGACGTCAGCGCCCAGCCGGACAACACCGTCATCGGCGACCGGTCCTTCAGCGCCGACCCGGCCATCGCCGCCACCTACGCCCAGGCCTTCGCCGAGGGCCTGCGGGACGCGGGCACCATGCCGGTGCTCAAGCACTTCCCCGGCCACGGCAACACCAGCGGCGACTCCCACCAGGGCGCGGTGACCGCCCCTCCGCTGGACGCGTTGCTCCGGGCCGACCTGCTGCCCTACCGCGACATCGGGCGGTACGGGCCGGTCGCGGTGATGCTCGGGCACATCGACGTCCCCGGCCTGACCGACGGGCTCCCGGCGACGCTGAGCCCGCAGGCGTACGCGTTGCTGCGCGGCGAGTTCGGGTTCACCGGCACCGCGATGACCGACGACCTGGGCGCGATGCGCGCGGTCACCGACCGGGTGGACCTGCCCGAGGCGGTGCGGCAGGCGCTGGCGGCGGGCGCGGACATCGCGCTGTGGTCCACCGGCGGCCGGACCGGCCAGGTGCTGGACCACCTGGAGGCGTCCGTGGCGGCCGGGACCCTGCCCGCCGCGCGGGTCGACGAGGCCGTGAAGCGCGTGTTGGCCATGAAGGGCGCTTGCTGACTTTTTTGCGCGGCGCGTGCAGCAGATCGGGTGGCTGGACCGTTTCCAGGGCGTGGAGTTCTCCGAGTACGTGACCTGGCAGTCGGCGCCGCTGGTGCGGTTGGCGACCGCGCTGACCGGCCGGTCGGGGACGGCCGAGGCCCTGGTGCGCGACGCGCTGTGCCGGGCGTACGGGCAGTGGGACCGGATCGCGCGGACCGACGAGCCGCACGCGTGCGTCCGGCGGCTGGTCGTGGCCGAGTACCTGTCGTGGCGGCGGCGGTTCGCGCCCCGGACCGGCCCGGACGTCGTGCACCGCCTCGCGGGCCTGCCGCGCAAGCAGCGGGCGGCGGTGGTGCTGCGCTATTACGCCGAGCTGCCCGACCACGAGATCGCCGCCCACCTGGGCTGGCGCGAGTCGACCGTCCGCGACCGGATCGCCCGCGCGCTGCGGTCTCAGCGGTAGTTCTGCGGACCGGCGCTCATGAGGCCAGCTTCGGAGGCTTCCTTCAGCACCGCGTCGTCGCCGGGGTTGTTGTGGAGGTCCACGTAGGTGGCGACGGTGTTGACGACGTACCGGTGACGGGACCCGGTCCAGCCGTGCATCATGCCGTTCTCGGAGGTGTCGCACGGCTCGGACCCGCGGCCCTCCTGCGGGCAGATGTAGCCCAGGTCGCCGGTGTTGAAGTCGCGGATCGCCGCGTAGACGTTGTCGGCGGTCGCCTTGTCCTTGAACGCGAACACCTTGACGCTGACCAGGACCGTGCCGTCGTCGCTGACGTACGCGCCGGTCGTCGCGCCGACGCAGTCGTGCTCGTCGAGGGCGCGGCGGGCCTGGTCGGTCTGCGCCGGGGCGTAGCAGGTGACGTTGTCGGACCCGGCCTCGAAGGTGTAGGTCCGGCCGCCCGCGGTGAAGCTGTCGGCGAGCAGGGCGCCGGTGGTCTGCGGGGTGTCGTCGGTGGTCTGCGAGTCCAGGTCGGTGGGGTCGAAGGCCTCGGTGGTGGTGGTCGTCGTCGGGGGGTCGTAGGTCGTGGTCCACTCGCGGGTGGTCGTCTCGGTCGCGCCCAGACCGGCGGTCTCGGCCCGGTAGGTGGTCGTCGTCGGCGAGCCGCCCGAGTCCCCGCCGAGGATCTCGCCGGGACCGATCACGAGGACCGTCGCGATGGTCGCCACGGCCAACGCCGAGCCGACGAGCGCGGCGATCAGCGAACCCTTGTTGGAGCCGCCCGGCGGAGGTAACACGGCGGTGGGCACGCGCGGCTGGGGCGGCTCGACGGCGGTCCGCTGGTAGGCCGAGGGGTCGAACGCCACCAGGGCGGTGACCAGGTCCTCAGGTAACCAGGATTCCGTGGTCCGCAGCACGGTCTGGCCGTGGGTCTGGGCGCGGGCGTACTCGATGACCTCGGTCAGCTCGGGCCGGTCGTCGGGGTTCTTGGCCAGGCAGCGCTCCGCGATGGGGCGCAGCTCGGGCGGGCAGTCGTCGAGGTCCGGCGGCTCGTTGAGGATGCGGTAGAACAGGGCGTCCGGGTTGCCCTCCCCGAACGCGGTGTGGCCGGTGGCGGCGAACACGGCGAGCTGGCCGAGGGCGAACACGTCGGTGGCGCGGCTCGCGGGCTTGCCGCGGACCTGTTCGGGGGCCATCAGCGCGGGGGTGCCGATCTGCACGCCCGTGCGGGTCAGCGAGGTCGCGGCGGCGGCGTGGGCGATGCCGAAGTCGATCACGCGGGGGCCGTCGTCGGCGAGCAGGACGTTGGCCGGGGTCAGGTCCCGGTGGACCAGCCCGCAGGCGTGGATCGCCGACAGCCCCTCGGCCGCGCCCGCCAGCAGCCGGAACACCGTGGGCAGCGGCAGCGGTCCGTGGTCGGCGACGGCCTGGCGCACGGACGGCCCGGACACGTAGGAGGTGGCCAGCCACGGCACCGCGGCCTCCGTGTCGGCGTCCACGACGGTCGCGGTGTAGAGGCCCTGGACCCGGCGGGCGATGTCGACCTCCTGCCGGAACCGCCGCCGGAACTCCTCGTCCTCGGCGTGCTCGGACCGGACGACCTTGACCGCCAGCGCCCGACCACCGGGCGTGAACGCGAGGTACACCCGCCCCATGCCGCCCACCCCGATGCGGGCCCGCAGCTCGTAGCCGCCGACCTCGGTCGGGTCGTCGGCCGTGAGCGGCGCGAATCCGGCGGTCATCCGATGTCCCCCTAGGTCTGCGTTCCCACTGGAACGGTAGTGATCATCGCACCACCCCGCCCGCCCCTGACCGCTTGTGGCCAAGCCGATAACCGTTGGACGGTGTGGTGGGGCCGGCAGCAGGATCGGGTCCATGCGCCAAGAGGACATCTGGGACGCCGAGACGGCGAAGAGCTACGACACCCCCGGCACCGGCATGTTCGCCCCCGAAGTCCTGAACCCCACCGTCGAGCGCCTCGCCCACCTGGCGGGCGGCGGCCGGGCGCTGGAGTTCGCGGTCGGCACGGGCCGGGTGGCGATCCCCCTGGCCGAACGCGGTGTGCCGGTGACGGGCATCGAACTGTCGACCGCGATGATCGCCCGGCTCCGGGAGAAAGCCGACGAGTACACGCTCCCGGTCGAGGTCGGCGACATGGCCACCACGGTCGTGCCGGGCGATTTCACCCTGGTCTACCTGGTCTACAACACGATCTCCAACCTGCTCACCCAGGACGAGCAGGTCGAGTGCTTCCACAACGCCGCCCGCCACCTGCCCGCGGGCGGCCGTTTCGTGATCGAGCTGTGGGTGCCGGAACTGCGCGCCCTACCGCCGGGCCGCGAGGCCACGGTGTGGCAGTCCGTGCCCGGCTACATCGGCCTGGACACCTACGACGTGCTGAACCAACACGTGACCTCCCACCACTTCCACTTCACCGACGACAGCCGCGAGGCCACCCTGGCCCGCAGCCCCCACCGCTACATCTGGCCCGCCGAACTGGACCTGATGGCGCGGCTGGCCGGTTTCACGCTGGAGAGCAGGCACGCGGACTGGTCCGGTGCCCCGTTCACCGCCGACTCCCGCTCCCACATCTCGACCTACGTCAAGCAACCCGTCTGACTCAGCAGGGCTTCACGCACGGGTCGAGGACCAGGGGTGGTTGGTCGTCGCCGCGCGCCCACACCGCCAAGGTCCGCAGCTCCTCCCGGGTGAACCGGGTCCCGCGCAGGTCCGCGCCTTGCGCCCGCACCAACACCCGGTACACGCCTGCGGTCGTCGTCGGGATGGACGCCGTGTAGACACCGTCCTCCGCCGATTCGAGCACCACGGTCGAGGTATGCCCGGCTGGGGTCGTGACCGTGGCCTGCACGGAAGCGCTGTGGGCCAACGGGATTCCGCTGTCGGTCAGCGTCGCCCGCAGGTCACCGGGTGTGCCCGGCAGACGGGACGCCTGGCTCAGGCTGACGGTGAAGTTCAACGCGCTCCGGGCCTGCACGCTCACGCTGTAAGGCACCCCGTGCACCTTCAGCCCCGCCACCACCCGCCGCACGACCTCCTTGGCGTGCTTGCGCTTCGACCGTTCCACCCGGGCCGTGAACGCCCGCACCCAGCGGGTCAGCTCCCGGTCGTCCACGGTCAACACCGCCAGCCACTCCCCCTCGACGGGCTGGAAGCGCAGCACCCGGTAGGTGTCGGTGACGACCTCCACCGGCGTGACGGAACCGTTCGGCGGCACCAGTTCGACGTGGATGGCGCGGGCGAAGTCGCTGAGCACCAGCACGTCCGCCCGGATGTCCGCCGCGGTCAGGCGGAACGGCACGACCGCCTTGCCGCCGGGCGGCACGAAACCGTCCGGGTCGACCACGACCGCCGCGTTCGTCGCGCCGGCCAGCACCTGGGCGAAGTACTTCTGGAGCAGCACCTGGTCGTCGGGGCCGGGGTTGCCGGTCAGCAGCACGAAACCGCCGGTGCCGTTGCAGATGTCCGACAACGCGCCCGGGTTGAGCTGGTCCGCGGTGCCTAGGCCCACGGCGAAGACCCGGCTGTTGACCGAGGTCGCTGCCGCCGCGATGGTCTTGTCGGCGGTCTCGTGGCCATCAGTGAAGACGACGGTCGCGGTGCTGTCGTAGTCGCCCGTGACCAGGGTCAGTTGTGCCGCCGCCGCTTCCAGGCCGTCGCCGATCGCGGTGTTGCCGGTGGGATCGGTGGCGGTGGCGGCGATGGCGGCCAGCGCGTCCGCCCGGCCCGCGCCGCCGATCATGGGTCCGGCTTCCTGGACGGGTTCGGCTTCGGCCGCGTCGGTGTCGAAGCGGACCACGCCCACGCCGTCCGTGGCGTCGAGGAGGGTGACGAACAACGGTGCGGAGTCGTGCAGGACTTCCATGCGGGTCTTGGCCAGGACACCGGAGTCCCAGGCCATGCTGCCCGACCGGTCCAGCACCAGGGACGTGCCCACGGTCGGGTTCGCGACGACGGTGGCGGTGATGCCGACGCTGAACTCGTCACCGGTCTCGGCGATGGTCACGGTGAGCGTGCCGTTGGCGGCGCTGCCCGCGTCGCCGGGCGTGAACAGCACCCACACCAGCAGGTCCCGCACCACGAACCCGGCGGGCTCGGGCAGGGTGACCTCGCTCGCCTGCAACGTGAACGGTCCGGTCACCGACGCGGTCGCGGTCACCGGGCGACAGCCGCGCACCCGCACCCGGAACGCCCGCGCGGTGGGCAGGTGCTCCACGACGTCGATGAACGCGATCGGGTCCGCGGTGATCTGCTCGACGGTCAGCGGGAGCGTGTCGTAACACGGCGGGCGGACCACGGACGCGTCACGGCTGTTCTTCACCTCGATCTCCGGCGACGCACCCACCCACGGTTCGATGGGCGATCCGAACTGCACCGTCCCGTCCCACGGTTGGAGGGAGTGCAGGATGCCCTTGTCGTCGGCGGTCGCGGACTGGTCGCCGTAGACCTGGGCGGGGTCCAGCCGCCAGTCGTGGCCGGGCTGGGCCTGCCACATCGCGAAGAGACGGTCGACGTTGCTGTGCAGGAGGAACACGAACGGGTCCTCGAAGGCCTGGTGCAACGCCCCGATGTCACCGCCGATGTAGCCGTGGATGTTGTCGTGGGCGACCTCCAGGGCTTGACGGAACGCGGTCCACTGCTGGGCCTGCGGGTCACCGTCCCCGCTCGCGAGGATCGTGGCATCGGCCGCGACCGGCGGCGCACCACCCGCGCACGACCGTTCGACGGCCTGCGGCGGGTCGGCGGGGTCTCCGGTCACGTCGCGGCTGCCGGTGGGGTCGTCGCCGTTGTGCACGGCCGCGAGGTCGCCGTCCAGCAGGCCGTTCATCGTGCCCAGGTGGGTGGAGAGGTCGACCGTGCCGCCCTGCCCGTCGGAGGCGGCGGTCGGGTCCTCGGTCCAGTCCCAGTAGTGCAGGGCGACGTCCGGGTTCGACTGCTGGAGCAGGGCTTCGTAGCGGTTGACCAGCTCGCGGTGCCACGGCAGGAACGAGTTGCCGTCGTGGTTGTGGGTGGACTGGTGGATCTGGTCCTGCTTGTCCCAGTAGGACACGCCGTCGGCGAAGGCGTGCAGGTCGGCTTGGAGCACGGCGTCGACGTAGGCCTGCCGCTCGGCCGGGGTGAGGTGCGCGAAGTTGCGTCTGACGGACATGGCCGCCCCCTTGGTTCGTCGGGTACTGACCCGGACGGTCGGGGGCGCGGCTTGATACCGGTCGTGATGGTTCCGTGTTGCGTGTTCTGTGTTCCGTGTCAGGGCAGGGTCGTGAGGATCATGGTGTTCCACCAGTAGCCGAGGGTGTCGAGGGCGTCCGGGTTGGTGGCGCCGGCGGCGCGCAGCACGCCGGTCGTGGTGGTGCGGGTGTCCACCCACCAGACCTGCCCGACCCCGTCCGCCACGAAGCACGTCGTGAACTCCCCCGGCACCGGACCGCTGGTGCTGCGGTAGTAGAGGGCGTAGTGCGCGGGCCGGGTCTTGGGCCGGCAACCGCCGAACTCGTCGTCGCGCGGGATGCCGTTGTCCTCGACAAGGCGCAGGAAGTGCGTGTCCTGGGCGGCGCGGTCGGCGAACAGGTGGAAGGTGGCTTGGTCGGGGGGTGGGAAGCGGTAGTGGCGGGAGTTGGCGGCGGTGCAGGTGACGGTGGCGGCGATCCCCGCGGCGGCGGGTGGGGCGGGCTTGCAGGTCGGGTTGCCGCGGAAGGCTTCCGGGAGCACGGCGAGCAGTGCTGCGGCACGTTCGTCGGTGGCTGCGGTGGTGGGCGTGGTCGTGCTCGCGGCCGACGACTTCGCAGTGGTGGTCTTCGCGCTGGTGGTCGTCGGGCCGGTGGTGCCGGACCCTGCGACCCGATCACCCCCCTTCCAGTCCACAACCCACACCAGCACCACCGCCACCAACGCCAACGCAACCGCCGCAGCGACGAATGCCGCCGGGGATCTGCGAAGGGGCGGTCGGCCGGAATTGTCGGTGGGTGGTGGGAGAATGGTGTCGGGGGCCGGAGGCCGGCCCTGCGCAGCCCTCGGCATGGCCAATGGCGCAGCGGCTGCCCTCGGCGCGGCCAACGGCGCAGCGGCTGCCCTCGGCGCGGCCAACGGCGCAGCGGCAGCCCTCGGCGCGGCGGACACGGCAGTCGGCGCGAGCGGGGCGGTGCCTCGCGAGCCCGCCGGTGGCGCAGTGCCGAGCGAGACCGCCGGTGGCGCGCTGCCGAACGAAGCCGCTGGTGGGGTGGTGCCGGGCGCAGAAGCCGGTGGAGTGGTGCCGGGCGCGGCGGCTGGTGGCGTGGTGGCGAGTGCGGCTGCGGCGGCGGATGCAAGAGCGCCGGCGGTCGGGAAGCGGTCCCGGGGCGCCTTCGCCATCCCGCGCCGGATCACCTCGTCCAAAGCCCGCGGCACAGCCGGGTTCCGCGACGACGGCGGCACCGCGGCCTGCTGCAAGTGCGCCCAGATCAAAGCCGCCGCGCTGTCGGCCTCGAACGGTCGCCCGCCGGTCACGCACGCGTACAGCACACAAGCCAGCGCGTAGACGTCCGCCCGCCCGTCCACGGGACCGTCACCGAACCGCTCGGGCGCCATGTAGTCCAACGTCCCCACCACCGCACCGGACGCGGTCAGGTGACCCGTGCCGGGCAGGACGCTGCGTGCGATGCCGAAGTCGACCAGGTACACGAAGTCGTCCGGCGTGACGAGGATGTTCGACGGCTTGACGTCCCGGTGCACCAGCCCGTCGGTGTGCGCGGCGTCCAGTGCGCCCGCCACCTGGGTCACGACCCGCACCGCCCGCGCCGGGTCCAGCGGACCGTCGCGCAGCACTTCCGCCAGGTCACGGCCCTCGACCAGGCGCATGTCCAGGTACAGCCTGCCGTCGATCTCGCCGAACGCGTGGATCGGGATGACGTGCGGCTCCCGCAGCCGGGCCGCGATGCGCGCCTCCCGGCGGAACCGGGCGCGGAACTCGGGGTCGTCGTGGTGCTCGGCCGACAGCCGTTTCAGCGCCACGACCCGGTCGTGCGCGGTGTCGTGCGCGCGGTGCACCTCGCCCATGCCGCCGCGTCCCAGCAGTTCACCGACGCGGTACGGCCCGAACTCCTCCACGCCAGGACCGACGCGCGCGACGGCCGCGGGGTTCCGGACGGGGGACTAGGCGGACTGCACGGAGGCGTCGGTCACGGAAGCCACGGCGTCGTCCAGGGTGCCGAACACGCTCACCACGGTGAGCACGTCGGTCACCTCCAAGGGCCGCAGCACCGGGCGGGAGTCCGCGACCAAGGCGAACCCGACCTGGTTGCTCCGGGCCTGCTGCCACGCGCTGAGCACCAGCGAGATGCCGTTGGAGCCGAAGAAGGTCACCTCGCGCAGGTCGAGCACGACGGCGGGCGGTCTGGCGGCGATGCGGGCGCGGACCTCGTCCTCGGGGCCGCGCTCGGAGACCATGTCGAGCTCACCGGCGAGTCGCACGACGACCACGCGGTCCACTTCGGAGGTTTCGGTCCTGAGGTAAGCGCTTGAACGGTCCTGCACCACGACAACGCCTCCTGGCGTAGATGAGCTGGTGCAGGCTGTCTGCTCAACCCTCGGCCACCCCGATCAGGTGGCGGCCTCTACCACTGACTTCCCCCAAGCTACTCGCCATCGCCGGAAAGCACCACGCTCAGGGCGGCTCGCGCGGCCTCCTCGACGTCCGCGCGCAGCACGAGCAGCTCGATGACGCCGGTCTCGGTGAGCGGGCGCAGCACCGCGCGCCGGTCGGTGGCCACGGCGAACCCGATCTTGCGGGCCTCGGCGCGGTGGCGGACCTCGATGAGCAGCGACAGGCCGATCGAGGAGAAGACGGTCACCCCGTCGAGGTCGAGCACGAGGGCGGCGGGATCGGAGTGCAGCGCTTCGACGATCGCGGCGCGGAGCTCGTCGCACGTGTCCATGTCGACTTCGCCGGAGACGCGGACCACGAGCGCGCCACCACGCGACTCGGTCGTCGTGGTGACCTCCGCCACGGCCTCGATCTGATCGCTCATAGTCACGCCATCATGCCACGCCACCACGCCGGTTCCGATGGGTGATCATCGGCCGCCGACCCTGTACCGATGTGGTGAAACCTGTGACCGGCGTCACGCTTCCACCCGGTTCGGTCGGGGTACCCCCGGTTGTCCTGTCCACCCTCGTCCCCACCGTAGAGCGGCCCCTGCATGATCGACGACCCAGACCACGACCGCGCCACGACCCAGGCGTCCCCACCGGACGCCGACCCCCACGACCCGGACACGGCGGCCACCCCGACGAGGTTCCGCCGCCTGACCGCCCGGATCGAGGACTTCCAGCGCCGCCTGGCCGAACACCGCACCAGCCTCGAGACCGACGAGCGGGCGCGGTGATGGCGGTGCTGTGCGGGCGACGACTGAGACCGGGTCAGGCGCGGAGGGCGTCGAGGGCCGCCAGTTCGGTCCGGTTGGTCACGCCGAGCTTGGGGAACGCCCGGTAGAGGTGGTGGCTGACGGTCTTCGGGCTCAGGAACAGGTGCGCCGCGATCTCCTTGTTCGTCGCCCCCGTCATCGCCAACCGCACGATCTGCAACTCCTGCGGCGTCAACACGGCCAACGGGTCGCCGCGCCCCGGACCGGTCGACTCCCCGGCCGCCCGCAACTCGGCCCGCGCCCGGTCGGCCCAGGGACGCATGCCTTCCCGGTGGAAGAAGTCCAGCGCGGCACGCAACTGGACCCGGGCGTCGGTCTTGCGACGGGCGCGGCGCAGCCACTCGCCGTAGAGGAGCCTGCTGCGGGCCTGGTGGTAGGGCACGTCCGGGCAGTCGACGGCTCGGACGTGGTGCGGTTCGGGGTCCGCGGCCACCAGCGCCAGGCAGCGTTCGCGTACCGCCGTGGCCCACGGTTGACCGGATTCTTCGGCCCAGGCGGCGAACCGGGACACCGGCGCACGCCCCGGTAGACCGGCGCGGACCGCCGCTTCGACCTGGTCGGGCAGGAAGTACACGCCGTGCGGCCGGTCGGAGACCTGCTCCAGCAGTTCCAGCGCCGCTTCGAACCTCCCGTGCCCCAGGTGCGACAACGCGACCGCCCGCCGACCCCAGTCCCCCGGGCCGTCGATCGCTTCCCCGCGCAGGGCGGCCATGCAGGCGAGGACGCCTCGGGCGTGGTCGGCGTGACGGCGCCGGCCGGTGTCTTCGGCGATGCGCAGCGCCTCCGCTGCCGTGCCGGTGGTCCGTCCCAGCAGCGCCTCCACTTCGGCCAGCACCGTGAGGACGCCGGGTAGCCAGCCGATGGAACCTCGGGCGCGCAGGGTGGTGGCCATGACGTGCAGCAGGTCGCGGGCGGTGATCAGGTCGCCGGAGAGCAGGGCCAGCGAGGCGTCGTTGATCCGCAGTCCGGCGTCGTCACGGCCTTGGCCGGGCGCGTGCCGGCGGATCAGGCGCAAGCCTCGGCCGGGGTCGCCGGCCAGCAGTTCCACCACGCCGTCGACCAGCTCGGCCAGGTCCCTGTTCCCGTCCCCGGCCCCGTCTCTGTCTCCGTCCCCGTCTCCGGCCAGGCGGTCGCGGACGGTGCGCAGGCCGGTGACGTCGCCGACCGACCAGGCCACGCGGGCGGCGTCCACCAGGCACTCGGGGCCGCCGTCGAGCAGTAGCCGCCAGGCTGTCTCCGGAGCGCCGTCCTCGAACTCGACTCGGGCGCGGAGGTTCACCAGTCCGGGCGAGTCGCCGCCCAGTCGTACTGCCTGGTCGAGCAGGTCGCGGGCGGTGTCGCGGTGGCCGGAGTCCGCCATCAGGGTGGCTGCGGCGGTGAGTCTGCGGATGCGGTCGGTCGGGTCGGGGGTGAGGTGGGCGGCGGCGGCCAGGGCGTTCGCGGCTTCGGCGGTGCCCGATCGCAGGCGGGCTTGGTCGGCGACGGCTTCCAGGGCTGCCGCCGCGCTCTCGTCGGGTCCCGTCGCCGCCGCCGCGAGGTGCCGGGCCGTCCGGACCAGGTCATGCCCGAAACCGCTGGTGTGACGCGCGGCCAGCGGGGCGTCGGCGGGCAGCGGGGCGGCTGGCGCGGTGTCGGCGGGTGCGGTGTCGGCGGGTGAGGCGGCGGCGAGTGGCTGGGCGGCTGGTGTCGGGGCGGTGGGTGTCCAGGTAGTCGGCGGGGTGTGGGTGGGTGTCGGGTGGGATGGTGGGGGTAGGTGCAGTTCGTCGAGGTGGGCCGCTGCGAAACGGTCGTCGCCTGTGGCCGTGGTGGTGAACACGAGGGCCACGCCCTCGGTGTCGAGGCGGCGGGCGGTGAAGACCAGGGCGGTGAGGGAGGCGGGGTCGGCCCATTGGGCGTCCTCGACCACGCAGAGCAAGGGGCCGTGGTCGGCCAGGAGGGTCAGAGTCGCCAGGCCTACCAGGAAGTGGTCGAGGTCCGTGCGTTTCGCGAGGCCGAAGGCCGCTCGGAGGGCGTCGGCTTGCGGGGCGGGCAGGGTGTCGACGTCGGGCAGGAGGGGGCGGAGCAGCTGGTGGAGGGTCGCGAAGGGCAGGTCGGCTTCGAATTCCACGCCGCTCGCCCGCAGGAGCCGCACGTCGGGGTGCGGCCTCCGGCCCCCGGTTCCATTGTCCCACGGGGGTACGACATCGGCGGTCGTGTCGAGAGCTGTGGTGTCCAGGAAGAGGGGGCCGGGAGCGGTGCGGATGACCAGGGATGCGCTGTGGCCGTTGCGGGCTCCCTCGACCAAGGCGCGGACGCGCTGCTGGTCCCTCCCCCGAAGCACGTCGGCGAACCTACGTCACCGGACACATGTCCGATACCGCGGGTCCCGGCGGCTGCCTAGCGTCGTTCGCGCTGGACCACTGCTTCGGGGAGAGAGATGAACAGCGCGATCGCGGTTCGGGGCCACCGTGGCTGACGCCGGTCGAGCCTCGCTGGAAGAGCTGTTCCTGCGCCGATACCTTGAAGCCGGTGCACGATGACCGGCACGTGGACGCTCGTGAAGCTTGTGCTGCGGCGGGAACGGCCCATCGCTCCACTGTGGATCGCACTGCTGACGATCCTCTCCGTGGGTCAAGCCGGCCGGTACGCCAAGACCTTCCCCACCCCCGAGTCCATCGCGGCCTTCGCCCGGGAAGTGGCGGCGAACAAAGCGCTGACCGCGTTCGCCGGCGAAGTGCACTCGGCAACCGTCGCGGGCCTGGCGGTGTGGAAGAACGCCGACGCGATCTACGTGGTCACGGCCCTGATGGCGGTGCTGGCTGTCGTGCGGCACACCCGCCGCGAGGAGGAGTCCGGTCGGGCGGAACTGGTGGGCGCGGGTGTGGTCGGGCGAGCCGCCGGGTTGACCGCGGCGCTCGCTGTCACGGTGGCTGAAGTGGTGGCGACGGGGGTATTCACGGCGGTCGGCATGATCGTCTTCGGGTATGACGTCGCCGGGTCGCTCGCGTTCGGTGCGGCGATTGCCGGGGTCGGGATCGTGTTCGCCGGGGTCGCGGCGTTGACCGCCCAGCTCGCGGAAGGGGGCGGCGTGGCGGTCGGGTTGGCGGCGGTGGTGCTGGGTGTGGGGTACGTGCTGCGGTTCCTGGCCGACGGGTCGGGAGTGACCGTGCTGAAGTGGCTGTCGCCGCTGGGTTGGAGTCACCTGGTCCGGCCGTACGGGACGAACGCCTTTGCCGCCCTGCTGCCGTCCGTGCTGGTCGCAGGCCTGGTGATCGCTGCCGCGTACGTGCTCAACGCCCGTCGGGACGTCGGCCTGGGCGTCTTCCCGCAGCGGCTCGGACCGGCGGGGTCGACGACCCTGCGCGGGCCGGTCGCCCTGGCGTGGCGGCTCCAGCGGCGGCTGCTCGGGGTGTGGGTGGCGGTGTACGCGGTGGCGGGGCTGGTTCTGGGGACGCTCGCGGCGTCGATCCCCGAGGTGTCGCGGACGGGTGCGGCGGTCGAGGAGTTCCTGCGTCGCTACACCGCCTCCCCCGACGCCACCATGACCGACGCCTACCTGTGGCTGATCGTGCTCAGCCTCGGGTACGTCGCCACCCTCTACCCGCTGACCGCCCTGCTCCGCCTGCGCGCGGAGGAGACCGGCGGGCACGCCGAGCTGCTGCTGAGCGGCCCGGTGGACCGGTTGCGCTGGGCGGCCGGGCACGTGGTGGTCGCGTTCGCCGGGTCCGCGCTGGTCCTGGCCGCCGCCGGGCTGGCGCTGGGGCTGGTGGTCGGCGACCCGCTCGGCGTGTTGGGCGGCGCGCTGGTCCAGGTGCCGGCGGTGTGGGTGCCGGCGGGGGTCGGGGTGTTGGTGCTCGGGGTGTTGCCCCGGGCGGCGGTGGCGGTGAGCTGGGGGACGTTCCTGTTCGTCAACCTGTTCGGCGAGGTGCTGGGGCCGATCCTGGGCGTGGACTACTGGGTGGCGAAGCTGTTCGTGCCCTTCCCGAACCTGCCGATGGTGCTGTCGGGCGAGCCGTTCACCGCGACGCCGCTGCTGGTCATGGTGGTCCTGGCCGCCGCGCTGGTCGGCACGGGCCTGGCGGGACTGCGCCGCCGCGCGATCGGCTGAGCCGGAAAAGGGGCGGCTGTCGGGCCGCCCCCTCGCCCTCATGCGTGGCGGGCGAATTCCCAAGGGTCGTGAGCGCTGATCAGCGTGACCTCGTCGGCGTGGTCGCGGGCCAGGGCGCGCAGTCGGGACTGGGTGTCCAGGCGCAGGTCCCGGTGGACCTCCGAGCTGGTCTGCACGACGTCCAGCACGGGGTGCGGGTGCGGGTCGGGGTCCAGTTCGCGGTGGTAGTAGTAGGCGTCGCCGCAGTGCAGGAGCCAGCGGTCACCGGTGTGGACGGCCACGCCCGTGTGCCCGGCCGTGTGCCCGCCCAGCGGCACCAGCCGGAACTCCTCCGGCAGTCCCCGCGCCCGCAGCGCGCCGAGGCCGAACCAGTCGGTGTCGGGTTCGGCGGGGTAGGCGACCCACCGCGGGGTGTGCGCCCAGTGGGCGGGGCGGTAGCGGAAGCTCGGGGCCTGGGTCAGGGCGGCGTCCAGTTCGGCGGCCAGGACGTGCACCTCGGCGTGCGGGAAGTCCGGCAGGCCGCCGCAGTGGTCGACGTCGAGGTGGGTCAGCAGGACGTGCCGCACGTCCTCCGACGCGTAACCCAGGCGGGCTAGCTGCCGCACGGCGGTCTCCTCCTCGTCCAGCACGGGCTGGGCCATCCGCACCCAGTCCTCGCCCAGGGTCGTGCCGGGGTCATGCACGTCGGCCAGGCCCAGCCCGGTCTCCACGAGCACGAGCCCGTCCCGGTCGGTCTCGACCAGCAGGCAGTGGTTGACGGCGTGCGCGGCCGGCAGGCCCGCGTAGGTGGCCTCGATGCGGCGCACGGACCCGCAGTTCAGGTGGTGGATCTTCATGACGGCTACCCTGCGACTTGAAGCGCGGTTCAAGTCAAGGGAGGCGCGAGTGCTGCTGGACATCGCCGAGGTCGCGGAACGGGCCAAGCTCGCCCCGTCGGCACTGCGGTTCTACGAGAAGCGCGGCCTGATCAGCTCCGACGGCCGCAACGGCCTGCGCCGCGCCTACCGGCCCGAGGTGCTGGACCGCCTGGACCTCATCGCCTGCGCGCGGGGCGCGGGCTTCACCCTCGCCGAGATCGCCCGGTTCCTGGTGGCCACGCCCGGTGACACGGCTCTGCGCGCCCGGATGGCGGAAAAAGCCGACCGGCTCGACGAGGACATCGCGCGTCTCACCCGAATGCGCGACAGCCTCCGCCACGCCGCGACCTGCACGCACGCGCCGCTCGTCGAGTGCCCGGAGTTCAAACAGGAGTTTTCCCGGTGACACTGGGTGTTGCCCACGTCAACCTCCCGCGCCGTGTAGCGCGCCCCGCACGGGGTAGCCGCCGCCTGACGACCGAGGAGGGCATGTGGAACCGAACATCCCGGGAGTGCCGGGCAGCCAACCGCCGACCGTCGCGGAGCCGACCGAGCCCAGAAAACCGCTCCCGCCCAAGCCGGACCAGGACGCGCCGGAGACCGTCTCGCCGACCGGGGCCGTGACGGGTGCGCCGAAGACGGCCAACAGCCAGCACGGCGCGTTCCTGACCACCGCGCAGGGCCTGCGCCTGTACGACACCGACCACTCGCTCAAGGCCGGCGCGCGCGGCCCGACGCTGTTGCAGGACCACCACCTGCGCGAGAAGATCACGCATTTCGACCACGAACGCATCCCCGAGCGGGTGGTGCACGCACGCGGCGCGGGGGCGCACGGCGTGTTCGTCGGTTACGGCACCGCCGAGAGCGTGTGCAAGGCGGGGTTCCTGCGCAAGGGAAAGACCACCCCGGTGTTCGTGCGGTTCTCCACCGTCGTGGGCTCGCGGGGCTCGGCGGACACCGTGCGCGACACCCGCGGGTTCGCCACGAAGTTCTACACCGACGAGGGCACTTTCGACCTGGTGGGCAACAACATCCCGGTGTTCTTCATCCAGGACGGCATCAAGTTCCCCGACATCATCCACGCCGCCAAGCCACACCCGGACCGGGAGATCCCGCAGGCCCAGAGCGCGCACGACACGTTCTGGGACTTCGTGTCCCTGCATACCGAGGCCACCCACCACGTCCTGTGGCACATGTCCGACCGCGCGATCCCGCGGTCGTACCGGACGATGGAGGGCTTCGGCGTCCACACGTTCCGGCTGGTCAACGACGCCGGCGAGACGTCGCTGGTGAAGTTCCACTGGAAGCCCGCGCAGGGCGTGCACTCGCTGCTGTGGGAAGAGGCGCAGCTGATCAACGGCATCGACCCGGACTTCCACCGGCGCGACCTCTACGACGCCATCGAGGCCGGGGCGTTCCCGCAGTGGGAGCTGGGCGTGCAGGTCTTCCCGGACACGCCGGAGCAGACCTTCGAGGGCATCGACCTGCTCGACCCGACCAAGATCGTGCCCGAAGAACTGGCGCCCGTGCAGCCGATCGGGATGCTGACCCTCAACCGCAACCCGACGAACTTCTTCGCCGAGTCCGAGCAAGTCGCTTTCCACGTGGGCCACCTGGTGCCCGGCATCGACCTGACCGACGACCCGCTGCTGCACGCGCGGCTGTTCTCCTACCTGGACACGCAGCTGACCCGACTGGGCGGGCCGAACTTCCACCAGCTGCCGATCAACCGCCCCCACGCGCCGGTCAACGACATGCTGCGCGACGGCTACCACCAGACCGCCGTCCACGGCGGCGCGGCCCCGTACCGGCCGAACTCGCTGGACGGCGGCTGCCCGTTCCACGCCGGTGTCGCCGACGGCGCGTACGTGGAGGTGCCGCAACGGGTCGCCGAGTCGGTGAAGGTGCGGGAGGTCCCGGCTTCCTTCGCCGACCACTTCAGCCAGCCGCGACTGTTCTTCCACAGCCTGAGCCCGGTGGAGCAGGAGCACGTGATCCGGGCGTTCACCTTCGAGCTGGGCAAGGTCTACGAGCAGGCGATCAAGGAACGGCAGTTGCAGGTGCTGGCCCGGGTCGACGCGCGGCTGTGCTCGGAGGTGGCCGCGGGGTTGGGCCTGCCGGCGCCGGAGGTGTCGGAGGAGCTGCCCGAGGTCACGCCGAGTCCGGCGCTGTCCCAGATCGGCCGGCGGTGGCCGGTCGAGGGGCGGGTCGTGGGCATCGTCGCGGACCACTCGCTCGACGGTGTGGACGCGGCCCGCCAAGCGTTGCAGGACGCGGGTGTGGTGCCGTTGGTCATCGCGCCCCACGGCGGTTCACTGTCGGACGGTGTGGTCGCCCAACGCACCTTCCTCACGGCTCGTTCGGTCGAGTTCGACGCCGTCCTGCTGGCCGCCGCTCCCCCGCCCGCGCCCGACGCGCTTCCGGCCCGGGACGCCAAGGCGGGTGCTCCGGCGGCCACGGTGGACCCGCGGGTGGCGCTGCTGGTCGAGGAGGCCCACCGGCACGCCAAGGCGATCGGCGCGTGGGGCGAGGGCGCTGCGGTGGTGGGCGACGGGCCGGGCGTGGTCACCGGCGACGACCCGGGCGAGGTGGTGCGGGAGGTGCTGACCCTGCTGTCGGAGCACCGGGTCTGGCCGCGCCTGAGCCGCTGATCGACCGCGGGGTGCGGTCAGCGATTGGAGGAGGGGAACTTGCCGCCGCTGCTGCCCAGGGCCACCAGTTCGGTGTACTGGTCCTGCCAGGAGCGCTCGGTGGTGAGCAGGTCGGCCAGCCGCTGCGCCCACTCCGCGTCGATCGGCGCGGGCAGGCCGGCGAGGTGGCGTTCGGTCTCCGCGCGGGCCTTGAGCCACTCGGACAGCGTGGGCTCGAGCGCGGGTCCACCGGCGTTGTCCGACATGCACGGAACTCTACCGCGCCCCGTCGGCCTGGACAGGGCGTCCGTCCGGTACAGTCGGCCGGGTTGGGCACGAGATGCCGGCACCCCGCCGTTGCGGTCCCCAACCCAATCCGGTCCGCTCGAGTTCGACCGGAGACGGGAGCACCGGCTTGCCGCCGGACCACCTGTACGCCCCCGCGCCACCACCCAGACCCACGTCCGCCTCCGGACGGCCCGGCCGATCGCGAGCCGGCGGCGATTTCGCCGCCGCGCGGGCCGCAGCCGACGAGGTCGAGGCCGTGCAGCGCACGCGTGCCGCGCTGACCGTGGCCGGGCACTCGCTCGACCCGGGCGACTGCGTCGAACTGCTGTCCATGCTGGGCCTGCCCGATCCCGAGACGCGTTTCGGCGTCGGCAGCTCGGACCGGCACCCGCACCGTTCGCCCCGAGACGTGCAGGGCACGTCCCTATCGCAAGGAGCACGTCCATGACGCAAGGGACCGTGAAGTGGTTCAGCGGCGCCAAGGGGTTCGGCTTCATCACCCCGGCCGGCGGCGGAGCGGACGTCTTCCTGCACCACTCGGAGATCCAGGGCTACGACAACCACGGCCTGGCGGACAACCAGGCGGTGGAGTACGAGCTCGGCGAGGGCCGCAAGGGGCCGCAGGCCACCGCGGTCCGCGTGGTCTGACACCGCACGCCGTGGTCTGACACCGCACGCCGCGGGCGAGCACGTCCTCGCCCGCGCGGCGGTGGTCCACTCCCGGCCCGGCTCAGCCGGTCCGCGGTGGACGGGCCGGTCTCAGAGGCCGGCCATTTTGCGGTGCAGCAACGTCCGCTCGCGCTCGTTGCCGCACAACTCGACCGCGCGTTCCCACTCGCCGCGGGCCTCCTCGACCCGCCCCAGCCGGGCCAGCAGTTCACCGCGCACGGTCGGCAGCAGGTGGGATCCGGACAGGGCGCCGGAGGCCGCGAGGTCGTCCACGATCGGCAGCGCGGTGGCCGGGCCGTGCGCCATCGACACCGCCACCGCGCGGTTCAGCTCCACCACCGGGGACGGCGCGAGCCGGCCCAACGCCTCGTAGAGCAGCACCACCCGGCCCCAGTCGGTCTCCTCGACCGAGGGCGCGACGGCGTGGCACTCGGCGATCGCGGCCTGCAACCCGTAGTAACCCAGGCCCCGGCCGACCTTCTCGGCACGCGCCAGCGCCGCACGGCCCCGCACGATGGCCGACCGGTCCCAGCGGCGGCGGTCCTGGTCCTCCAGCAGCACCGGCTCACCGTCCGGCCCCGTCCGGGCCGGGAAGCGGGCCGCGGTCAGCTCCAGCAGGGCCAGCAGGCCGTGCACCTCGGGCTCGCCGGGCGCCAACCTGGCCAGGACGCGCGCCAGGCGCTGCGCCTCCCCGGCCAGGTCGAAGCGGATGAGGTGGTCGCCGGAACTGGCCGACGAACCCTCCGTGAAGATCACGTACACCGAGCTGAGCACCGAACCCAGCCGTGCCTGCCGCTCCTCGGGCGCCGGCACCTCGAAGGGCACCCCCGCCGCACCGAGCGTCTTCTTCGCCCGCGTGATGCGGGCCTGCACGGTCGCGGTCGGCACCAGGAACGCGCGGGCGATCTCGTCGCTGGTCAGGCCGCCGACCACGCGCAGCGTCAACGCCACCCGCGCCTCCCGCGACAGCACGGGGTGGCACGAGACGAACATCAGCGCCAGCACGTCGTCGTCGATCTGGTCCGGGTCGGTCTCCCCCGCGTCCACGACGCCCTCGCCCAGGTCGCGGGCGAGGGCGGCGTAGCGCTCGTCGGCCGCGGCCCGGCGGCGGAACGCGTCGATCGCGCGCCGCCTGCCGACCGTCAGCAGCCACCCGCCCGGGTTGCGCGGCACGCCGTCGCGCGGCCAGTTCACCAGGGCCTCGGCGAAGGCCTCCTGCGCCAGGTCCTCGGCCAGGGCGAAGTCGCCGGTGTAGCGGGCCAGCGCGCCGACGATCTTCGCCGACTCGATCCGCCACACGGCGGCGACCGCCGCCCGGCCGGTGGGGTCGCCCGGAGAGGGACCGCTCAGAGCTGCCCCGTCGCCTCCCGCCACGCGCGCTCCTTCTGGATCCACGGGTTGTCCTGCGGGAACTCGTCGATCGTGGGCACCCGCCGGACCTCGGTCTTGAACCCGGGCCCCTGGATCGGCAGTCGCTTCGCCCACTCGACGGCCTCCTCCTTCGACGCCACGTTGAGGATGTAGAACCCGCCGAACAGCTCCTTGGTCTCGCCGTACGGACCGTCGGTGACGACGGGGGGTTCCGCGGAGTAGTCCACCACGACCCCGTTGGCGGCGTCGTCCAGCCCCTCGGCGGCGACCAGCACCCCGGCCCGGATCAGCTCGTCGTTGAACTTGCCGACCGTCTCCAGCATCTGGTTGAAGTCGGTCTCGACCATCTGCGCGAAGGCCTCGTCGGTCGCCCGCATGATCAGCATGTACTTCATGGTGGTCGCTCCCTGGTGCGCTCCGGGTCCGTTGTGGACCCTCTCATCACCGGGTCGAACGGGCGAGGGCACGGATCGACACGGCGGCGAAGTTTTTTCGAAGATCTTTCCGCACGTGCTTGAGTAGCGCTCATGAGCAGGTGGATCGAGGTCGCGGACGGTGTGCTCGTGCGGCGCTACGAGGAGTTGGACCTGTCCGTCGGGCTGGTGGTGGGCGGCGAGTCGTGCCTGGTCGTCGACACCGGCGGGGACGCGGGGCAGGGTGGGGAGTTGGCCGCCGCGGTCCGGGAGGTGACGGCGCTGCCGTGGCGGGTGGTGCTGACCCACTCGCACTTCGACCACAGCTTCGGCACCGAGGCGTTCGGGCCGTGCGAGGTGTGGGCGCACACGCGGTGCCACGCCGACCTGGCGGCCGGCGGCGCGGAGCAGCGGGAGAAGTGGGCGCGCAGTTACCGCGAACGCGGTGAACCGGAGGTCGGGGACCGCATCGCGGCCGTGCGGTTGGTGCTGCCCGACCACCTGGTCGAGGACCACGCGGAACTCGACCTGGGCGGCCGGCGGGTCGTCATGCGGCACTTCGGGCCCGCGCACTCCGACCACGACCTGGTCGTGCACGTGCCGGACGCGGGCGTGGTCTACGCGGGTGACCTGGTGGAGCAAGGGGCGCCGCCGCAGTTCGGCGACGCGCACCCGCAGGGCTGGCCCGCCGCGCTGGACGGCATCCTGGCGCTGGACGCGCCGGTCGTGCTGCCGGGGCACGGCGAGCCGGTGGACCGCGACTTCGTCCGGGCGCAGCGGGCGGACCTGGCGGCGGTCGCCGACCTGTGCCGGGAGGTCGCCGCCGGGGCGCTGAGCCCGGCCGAGGCCGTCGCGCGTTCGCCGTACCCGGAGGAGTTCACGCTGGCCGCGCTCGCCAGGCCGTGAGGACCTCGGCCGGCCGTGGTTCCCAGCCGGCCGGGGACCCCGGCGGCCCGTGCGGGTCGGCGGTCCGGGTGGCTCAGTAGGCCATGAACAGGATCTGGTCCCGGGAGTACTCGTGGCCCGGGTGGTTCTCCCGCAGGTGCTGCTGGGTCTTCTCGACCAGGTCGTCCTCGTCCTCGCCGACGATCCGCTCGCCGCACGGGCAGGAGATGTTCTTCTTCATCGTGGAACCCCCTCGGTGATCTCCTCCCCCGACTCTACCGACGACGGACGGCGGAGTGGAGGTGGCCGCGTGATACTGACCCACCACCGGGTGAACGGACCGCCGCCATGACCGACGCGCTCGCCGCCGCCCGTGCCGCCGCCGAGCGCGCCGACACGGCGTGGTGGCACGGCCGGGTCGACGAGTCGCTGGCGGTGGGCGCCGACGCCTTCGAGCTGTACCGCCGCGCGGGCGCGGGCCGGGACGCAGCCGGTACCGCGCTGGGCCTGTCCTACTTCCACTTCCTGCGCGGCGAGCAGGCGGCGGGCGGCACGTGGTTCGCCCGCGCCGAACGCCTCCTGGCCGGTGAGCCGGACTGCGTCGAGCACGGCTACCTGCGCTACGGCCGGGACGTCGAGGCCGCGCTCGACGCCGACGACCTGGACACCGCCGTCACCCAGGCCCGCCGGCTGCGCCGGGACGCACGCGGCTACGGCGACCCGAACCTCGTCGCCGTCGCGACCGCCGCCGAGGGGCGCGCGCTGGTCCGCGGCGGCCGGGTCACCGAGGGGTTCGCCCTGCTGGACGACGCGATGGCCGCCGCGCTGGGCGGGGACCTCGCGCCCGAGTGGACCGGGCACGTGTACTGCGGCCTGGTCGACGCGTGCCACGAGGTGCTGGACCTGCGTCGGATGCGGGCGTGGACGGAGGTCCTGCGGCGGTGGTGCGAGTCGCGCACGGCCGTGCTGTTCACCAGCATCTGCCGGGTCCACCAGGCCCAGCTCCTGCACGCCGGTGGCGACTGGGCGGCGGCGGAGGCGTTGGCGGCACAGGTCGCCGACGAGGTCGGGGACCTCGCGATCCGCGTGGCCGCCGAGGCCTGGTACGTGGTCGGCGAGTGCCGGCGGCTGCGCGGCGACGCGGACGGCGCGGAGCGCGCGTACCTCGCCGCCCACGAGCTGGGCCGCGACCCCCAACCGGGCATGGCGCTGCTGCGCCTGGACCGGCGCCGGCCGGACGTGGCGCTCGCCTCGATCACCGCCGCCCTCACCGCGGCCGACGGTCCTGCGCCGACCCGCGTGGACCTGCTGCGCGCCGCCGTGGAGATCGGCCTGGCGGCGGGAGCGCCCGACGTGGCCCGCAAGTCCGCCGACGACCTCGCCGAGACCGCCCGCGCCTACGGCACCGACGGCCTGCGCGCCGCCTCCGACCACGCCCGGGGCGCGGTCCTGCTCGCCGAGGGCCACCCCGAGGAGGCCCTGCCGGTGCTGCGCAGGGCGTGCGCCCGGTGGCGGGAGCTGGACGTCCCGCACGACTGCGCCCGCGTCCGGCTGCTGCTGGCCGCCACCTACGACCGGCTGGGCGACACCGACGCCGCCGAGCGCGAGCGGGCCGCCGCCGGCGGGTCCCGGCCCGCGCCCGGCGGGTTGACCGCGCGCGAGGTGGACGTGCTGGCCCTGGTCGCGCAGGGCCGCACGAACCGGGAGGTGGCCGCCGCGCTGGTGCTCAGTGAGAAGACCGTGGCCCGGCACCTGGCCAACATCTACCTCAAGCTGGGCCTGCCGACCCGCACGGCCGCCGCCGCGTACGCCTTCGACCACGGCCTGGTGGGTGGAACGACCCATCCCCGCCGGCGGTGACCTGCACACTTCGACCGAAGCACCGCCGCGCCCCGCGCTCCTACCGTCGGCTCACCCCCGAGGTGAGGAGAACGCCATGACCACCACCGCGATCGACGAGCGCCGCGTCGAGGAGTTCGCCGGCACCCTGTTCGACACCATCGGCCGCTCGCTGCTCACGCTCATGATCGACCTGGGCCACCGCACCGGCCTGTTCACCGCCGCCGCGCGCGGCCCGGCCACCAGCGCCGAACTGGCCGACCGCGCGGGCCTGTCCGAGCGGTACGTCCGCGAGTGGCTGGCCGCGCTGGTCACCGGCGGCGTGTTCGAGCACGAGGACGGCGTCTACACCCTGCCCGCGGAGCACGCGCTGTGCCTGACCGGCGGCGGCTCGGCCAACCTCGCCCCGTTCAGCCAGGTCACGGCCCTGCTCTCGGCGAACCTCGACCACGTGGAGACCGCGTTCCGCACCGGCGGCGGCGTGCCCTACGAGCTGTTCCGGCCGCGGTTCACCGCCGTGATGGACTCGCTGAGCCGCGGCTACTTCGACGGGCAGCTCCTGACCGGCGTGCTGCCCCTGACCGGTCTGGCGGGCCGGCTGGCCGAGGGCATCCGGGTCGCCGACGTCGGCTGCGGCACCGGGCACGCGGTGAACCTGTTGGCGCGGGCGTTCCCGGCGTCGGAGTTCACCGGCTACGACATCGCCGCCGACGCCGTCGACCTCGCCCGCGCCGAAGCGGCGGACCTGGGCCTGACCAACGCCCGGTTCGAGGTGCGCGACGCGGTGTCCCTGCCCGCGGATCCGCCGTTGGACGCGGTGTTCGCCTTCGACGCCGTCCACGACCAGGCCGACCCGGCCGGGCTGCTGCGGGCCGTGCACAACGCCCTGCGGCCCGACGGCACGTTCGTCGTGTTCGACGTGAAGGCGTCGAGCGACCTGGCCGAGGACGTCGCCAACCCCGTCGCGCCGATGCTGTACTCGTTCAGCGTGCTGCACTGCATGACGGTCTCGCTGGCCGCCGGCGGCGCCGGATTGGGCACCATGTGGGGCGAGCGGGTCGCGCGGCGGATGCTGTCGGAGGCCGGGTTCGACGTGGTGGCCGTCCACGACGCGCCCGACGACCCCGTGGACTGCATTTATGTGTGCCGCAAGTCCAAGTAGTCCTTGAACTGCACGGTCACCGCGTGGGTGTCCGACGGCCAGTTCCGGATCACCACCGTGCGGGAGCCGTCGGTGCCCCGTGGGCGCTCGGTCACGCGGATCGCGGCGGAGGGTGTGGTGGGCAGGAAGGTGTCGGTGGCGGTGAGGAAGGGCAGGCCCGTGAACGGCGGCAGGGCGACACCCGGTGCCGACACGCCGTCGCAGCCGTCGTCGAACGCGAACGCCGCCAGGACCTGCCGGACCTTCGGGGCCGCGCTCGGCGCCAGCACGTCGACGCCGTCGTACTCCAGGCGGTCCTCCCCCGACCACCACTCGCGGTTGCGCACCACCGTGACCGCCGTGTGCGTGGGGCACCGGTCGACCTGGTCGCCGATGCCGCCCGGCTTGGACACCTGGAGGCGCAGGAAGCGGTCCGAGCGTTCGAACGGCTCGAAGTAGAAGTGGTGGGTCGGCTCGCCGTCGCGGACGAACTCCAGCTCGTAGTGCCTGAGGCTGCTGACCGGCAGCGGGCCGAACGAGCCGTCCGAGGTCGTGGTGGTGCGGGGTAGGCCGACGCGCGAGCCGTCCTGGACCTCCCACACGCGCAGCACGCCGGGCACGCCTTCGTTCTGCGGGAAGAAGGTCACCCGGCCGGCGATCCGCACGATCGCTTCGGGCAGCACGAGGGTGGTGCGGGCGTCCCGGCCGCGTAGGAACCGGTGCATGTGCGCGAAGCCCGCCGCGGAGGTGGTGGTCTCGGTGTGGCCCAACGTGGTCAGGTAGACGTTCGTCGCGCCGCCGATCGAGCCGTTGGGTTGCGCACTGCCCCACAGCGCCAGCGTCGGGACACCGCCCGGGAGGGCTGCGCTGGACCGGCCGTCCACGTTGACGTACCGCCGCACGCCGGCTGCACGTTCAGGTGTGGTCAGGTAGGCGTGCATCACCGTGGTGCCACGGGAGTGGGCGATGATGTCCACTGTGGACGAACGGGTGCGGGCGCGGACGTCGGCCAGGAACGCGTCCAGTTCGGCGATCGCCCGGTCGTTGGTGGGCACGCTCGTGTCGTACTCGAATGCGTACAACATGTGATCCGGGTATCCGTTGCTGGAGAACCGCTTCGCGTTGGACTGCCACTGCTGGGCCGAACCCTGGTGGCCGTGCACGAACACGATCGGGGTGAGTGTGTCCGCCTGCGCCGGGACCCCCATGAGGGTCAGGAGCAGGCCGATCACCAGTGCGAGTCTCATCGGACCGCCTCTCGCAGGTTGGACAGGGCGTCGGCGGGCAGGAGGTAGCCGGCTCGGATGTTCTGAGCATCTACCGTCAACATCTGGTGCAAGTAGATGCCGTGGTTCGGGTAGAGGCGCTTCAGGGTGTCCGCGTCGAAGGGGACGTGCGTGCCGAACAGGCGGCAGAACGTCTCACCGCTGTTGTCCCCGGTGTTCACCGCGCGGGGCACGGCGACCTGGGACAGCCGGATACCGCCCACGGCCAGGCCCAACGCGTCCCGCTTCTTGGTCACGCCGTCGGCTTCGAACTCCAGCGGCGGCGCGGTCGGTGGTGGGGTGCCGCGCTCGACCCAGCGCCGCAGGTGGTCGTAGGCGGCGGCGGTGACGTGGTGCATCGGAACCCGGCTGAACGGCGGCCGGTCGCACCGGTAGGTCGGGACCGCCCCCAGGTCGCGCTCGGAGATCGGCGCGCGGTAGACCTGCCCGTGGTGCCCGGAGTGCGCCGCGCCCGCGACCTCCCAGCGCCGGAACCGGTCGGTGTCGGCCGGGCGGCGCGGGGAGCGCACGTCGGTCTCGGACATCAGCTGGAACACCGGTTCCGCGCCGGCGCGGGTGGGTGCGGGTCCGACGACGAAGGCGTACCCGTCGAACACCGGTTCTTGCTGGGGCAGAACGTGGTCGTAGAGGACGGTCATACGGGCGGCGCTCTGGGACGCGCCGATGGCCAGCACCGTCTTGGCGCCTTGGACCAGCCGACCGTCCGCGACCGCCCGACCGGCTTGGGTGAACACGTCGTAGGACAATTCGTCGGCGGTGAACCGACCGCCGCCGGTGACGTCCAGTCGGCCGTAGCGGGCCGGGCTCCAGGTGCGCAGGTGGTCGACTCCGACGCGCTGGGCCGACACGCCGACCCACGCGTAGCCGGCACGGGTGACCTGCTCGGCGTTCCACAGGGCGTCCAGGTCGTAGCCGGCGGTGACGTTCTGCCACTCGACCAGGGCGGTGCCGTTGAAGTCCTTGGGGTGGAGGGGTTTGCGGACGATGACCCGGGTGGTGAAGGGGACGTCGTCGGCGACTTTGGTGCCGTCCGGGGCGAAGCCGTCGGCGTGGCCGGAGAGGTGGAACTCGTGTTCGACGTAGCCGGGCAGGGCGTCGGGGGTGGCGAAGAACGGGTAGGTGTCCTCGATCCGGTCGGCAAGCCGGTCGCCCGGCAACGTCCCCGGCAGGGGTCCCATGACTTCGGAGACGGCGGTGGCGGTTGCAGTGGTGGTTAGCAGCAGACCCAGCGCCAACACGAGCGGGCCGGCGTGGCGGAGCGACATTCCGACTCCCACAGCTTCGGGGGACGACGGGGGCGCGGCCGACCGTAGCCGGGAGCCGTTGCGGCACACCAGGATCCACAGCGATCGTGAGACGGCCGTCGCAAGTTCTTCGGCGTGTCAGGACAGCAGCGACCGAGCCGCGCGCTCGGCCAAGCCGAGGTCGAGGGGCGTGCCGCCGAGCAGTTCGGCGTACAGCACGGATTCCACGACCCGCACGTAGAGGAAGGCCGTCTGATCCAGCTCACCCGGCGGCCAGGGCTTGACGTCACGGAGAATGTCGCGCTGCGCAGCGACCGCCCGCCGGTGGACGTCGTGCAGCAGCACGCGGGCGGCGGTGTCGGGTTCGCGGCTCAGGAACTCGCGGAAGGGCGCAGCGGAGTGCAACTGCGAGACGAACTCACGCGTGACCTGAAGGACCCCGTCCACCCCACCAACCGTCCGCCGCTCTCGCGCACGCCCAAGCACACGGTCACCAAGGAACCACAAGGCATCGGCGAGAAGCGCGTCCCGACTGTGGGCAACCCGGTAAAGCGTCGCCCGACTGATCGCAAGACTGGCCGCAAGCCCTTCCATGTCCACCGCACCATGCCGCACGAAGAACCGACAAGCCCCACGCACCACCTGCTCCCGACTAACCACCCGCCGCCCACGCATCACCCCACCCCCAGCCACCCGGCATCATCGCGCCCCAACCACCACCCAGGCCAGTGGCCGCCGACGGTTGGGTGTGCGAGCGAGCGAGAACAGACCGGCAAGGGCGGCCAACCAGCCCTGCGCTCGCGGCGCGACCTCCGACCCTCGACATCGCGCCCGGCACGACCTCCGGCCCTCGGCACGGCGCACGGCATGGCTTCCGTCCCTCGGCATGCGCCCGCCTCCGGCCCCGGCGCTCGGCGGGGCTTCCGCCCCTCGGCCTGGCCTCCAGCGTGCCCCCGGCCTCCGGCCACGACGCTCGGCGCGGCCTCGGGCGCTCGACGGGGTGCCCGATGGGGCTTCCGGCGCTCGGCGTGGACTCCGGCGTGCCCCCGGCCTCCGGCGCTCGGCGGGACGCCCGGCGCGGCCTCGGGCGCTCGACGGGGCGCCCGGCGGGACTTCCGGCGCTCGGCGTGGCCCCCGCCCTCGGCCCTCGGCGTGGCCCCGGTCCTCGGGCGTGACTTCCAGCGTGGCGCGCGGCATGGTGCTCGGCGGCGCGCTGGGCATGGCCTCCGGCCCCCGGTTCCATTGTCCCACGGGGGTACGACAATTCGGATCGGAGCGCCCCTGGGGCTCATTCTGCCAGCCGGCTACGACACAACCCGGGGTCAGCCAGCGCCGGCGGCAGCCGGCATCGGCGAGCGGCCGGCGCGGGCGGCTGCCGAGGGCGGGCGGCGCGAGCAGCCGGTGCGAGCAGGCGGCCAGCCCGTGGAGGCGGCCAGCGCGTGCAGGCGGCCGGCTCGGGCGGGCAGGCGGCCAGCTCAGGCAAGCGGTTGGCGCGGGCGGGCGGCGCGAGCAGGCGGCGAGCGCGGGCAGGCGGCCAGCCCGAGGAGGCGGCCAG
>NZ_JBBEGC010000075.1:0-34870 GCF_037401995.1 Saccharothrix sp. CCNWYY140 | reverse complement strand
AGCCCAAGTTGAGTTGTGTCCTCCCCGGCGGACTGCCCACTCGCCGGCTTCGCCGAAGAGCACGCGCTGCGCGCGGAAGAGAGCGCGAGCGTGCTGGCGGGTCCGGTGTCTCTGGGCGGGGGGCGGTGCGTCGGGGGCGGGGGCTGCCTGGCGGGTGTGGGGGAGGGCTTGGTCGGTGGGGTGCGGGTGGGCTGTGAGGGGGCTGCTAGGGCTCGGTCTGGGTTGAACTAGACCAATTGTGGTGTTCCCGTAAGCGCTTGCGATCCCTAGCGTTGCCACAAAGCTTGCGGTGGAAAGGTGCGTCACACATGGCTGAGGTCGCGTACGTCAAGGCTTCGCGGGTGTTCTCCGGCAACCCGCCGGTGCGTGCGGTGGACGAGTTGTCGCTCGACGTCGCCGACGGGGAGTTCCTCGTGTTGGTCGGGCCGTCCGGGTCTGGTAAGTCGACGGCGTTGCGGATGCTTGCCGGGCTTGAGGACGTTGACGAAGGGGCCATCAAGATCGGTGGCAAGGACGTCACCAACGTTCCGCCGAAGGGGCGGGACATCGCGATGGTCTTCCAGTCCTACGCGCTCTACCCGCACATGACCGTCGCCGAGAACATGGGCTTCGCGCTCAAGCTGCGTGGCGTGAACAAGGCCGAGATCAAGAACAAGGTCGCCGAGGCGGCCAAGATGCTCGACCTCACCAAGTACCTCGACCGCAAGCCGAAGGCGCTGTCCGGTGGTCAGCGGCAGCGTGTCGCGATGGGGCGCGCGATCGTGCGTGAGCCCTCTGTGTTCCTCATGGACGAGCCGCTGTCCAACCTGGACGCCAAGCTGCGTGTCGAGACGCGTGCGAACATCGCCGCGCTCCAGCAGCGCCTGGGCACGACCACGATCTACGTCACGCACGACCAGGTCGAGGCCATGACGATGGGTCACCGGGTCGCCGTGCTCAAGGACGGCCTCCTCCAGCAGTGCGACACCCCGCGCGCCCTGTACGACAAGCCGGCCAACGCGTTCGTCGCCGGGTTCATCGGCTCGCCCGCCATGAACCTCAAGACCGTTCCGCTGACCGCCGAGGGCGCGAAGCTGGACGGCGTGGTGGTCCCGCTGGAGCGTCGTGCCCTGGACGCCGCCGCCGGTGAGGGGCTTTCCGAGGTCACCTTCGGCATCCGGCCCGAGTCCCTGGCTCTCGTCTCCTCGAACGAGCACGGCATGGAGATGGTGGTCGAGCTGGTCGAGGAGCTCGGTGCGGACGCGCTGGTGCACGGTGCGGTGCGGATCGGGGACTCCTCCGAGCGGTTCGTGGTGCGTGTCGACGGGCGTACGCCGCCGACCCTCGGGCAGACCGTGAAGGTCGCCGTTCGGGACTCGACCGAGGTCCACCTGTTCCACCCGGAGTCGGGTTCGCGTCTGACGGACTGACCCGCCCGGTGCGATGAGGGCCACCTCCTGCGGCGGAGGTGGCCCTTCGCGTGTGGGGAGACCCCCGCCACGAACAGGGCATGCCGGTGGACAGGTCGGCGGCGGAGCGTTCTAAACTGAACTCGACAACGGTTTCCATTACCTCAGAATCATCCTGTCGAGGAGCTTCGCCATGACTGTCCGTAACGCGTTGCTCGGCGCGGTGGCCGCCGTGACCGCCGTGGCCCTGGCCGCCTGCGGCAACGGCGAGGCGCCCGCCGGTGCCGACGGCAAGATCAAGGTCGTCGCCTCCACGAACGTGTGGGGCAGCGTGGTCAAGGCCGTCGGCGGCGACGCCGTCGAGGTCACCTCGATCATCAACGACCCGTCCGGCGACCCGCACTCCTACGAGAGCAAGCCGTCCGACGTGGCCGCGGTCCGCGACGCCAAGCTGGTCATCTTCAACGGCGGCGGGTACGACAACTTCTTCGCCACGCTGCTGGGCCCCGAGACCGAGTCGGCCAAGAAGATCGAGACCTTCCCGTTGTCGGGCAAGGTCGACGGGCACGACGCCCACGGCTCGGAGAGCCCCGAGCCGACCGCGACGAGCGAGCCGGCCGACGGCCACGACCACGAGGTCAACGAGCACGTCTGGTACGACCTGGACACCGTCCGCAAGGTCGCCGACCAGGCCGCCGCCGACCTGTCCGCCATCGCGCCGGACAAGAAGGCGACCTTCGAGGCCAACGCCGCCGAGTTCGGCCAGAAGCTGGAAGAGCTGCACACCCGCCTCGACGGCGTGGGCAAGGGCAAGAAGGTGCTGGAGACCGAGCCGGTCGCGCACTACCTGCTCGACGCCGCCGACGTCGAGGACGTGACCCCCGAGTCGTTCGCCAACGCCGTCGAGGCCGAGTCCGACATCCCGGCCGCCGCGATCGCCGAGGTCACCGGTCTGGTGGAGGGCAAGCAGGTCAGCGCGCTGGTCAACAACACCCAGACCGAGAACCCCGCCGTGAAGGGCCTGGTCGAGAAGGCCAAGCAGGCCGGCGTGCCGGTCGTGGAGGTCACCGAGACGCTGCCCGAGGGCGTCACGGGTTACCTTGAGTGGATGACGAAGCAGGTCGACGCGTTGGAGAAGGCGCTGCGCGGATGATCACCCCGGTGGCGGACAGGTCCCTGCGCAGCGCGGTCGCGCTGCGCGGGGCCCGCCTGTCCTACGGCGATCGCGTGCTGTGGGACGGGTTGGACCTGGACGTCGCCCCGGGCGAGTTCGTGGCCGTGCTGGGACCCAACGGCTCGGGCAAGACCAGCCTCATGCGGGTCCTGCTGGGCCTCCAGCCGCTGTCCGGCGGCACGGTCGAGGTCGCCGGCGGCAACCGGCGCATCGGCTACATCCCGCAGCAGCGCGCCCTGGACCCGAGCCTGAGCCTGCGCGGCCGTGACCTGGTCGGCTTCGGCCTCGACGGCCACGAGTGGGGCACGGGGCTGAGGGGGCGCAAGGCCCGCCGAGTGCGAGTGGACGCGGCTCTGGAGTCCGTGGGCGCGACCCGGTACGCCGACGAGCCCGTGGGGTTGTTGTCCGGCGGCGAGCAACAGCGGCTGCGCGTCGCCCAGGCCCTCGTCGGCGACCCCGAGGTGCTGCTGTGCGACGAGCCGCTGCTCTCGCTGGACCTCGCCCACCAGCGGGTGGTCAGCGACCTCATCGACGCGCGCCGCCGCGCCGCCGGCACGGCCGTCCTGTTCGTCACCCACGAGATCAACCCGATCCTGCCGCTGGTCGACCGGGTGCTGTACCTGGTCGAGGGCCGGTTCCGGATCGGCACCCCGGCCGAGGTGATGACCTCGGCCACGCTGTCGGAGCTGTACCGCACGAACGTCGAGGTGGTCCGCGTGCGCGACCAGATCCACGTGGTCGGCGCGCAGCACGTGTGCGAGGACGAGCCGCACCACGTGGCGGATGAGGGCTGATGGAGCACTTCTTCGACCTGCCCCTGACCTTCGAGCTGCTCGGGTACGGCTTCGTGCAGCAGATGCTGGTCGCCGGCGCCGTGCTGGGCCTGACCGCGGGCCTGCTCGGGCCGCTGGTCGTGACCCGCAAGATGGCCTTCGCCGTGCACGGGACCGCCGAACTGGCGTTCACCGGCGGCGCGGCGGCGCTGCTGATCGGGGTCGGCGTCGGCTACGGGGCGCTGGCCGGTTCGGTGGTGGCGGCGCTGCTGCTGGGCCTGCTGTCCCGCCGCGAGGCCGACCGGGACTCGGTGATCGGCGCGATCCTCGCGTTCGGACTCGGCCTCGGCGTGCTGCTGCTGACCCTCTACAAGGGACGGACGGCCAACAAGTTCGGTTTGCTGACCGGGCAGATCGTGGCCGTCGGGTCGACCGACCTGTGGCTGCTGATCGGCACGGCGGCGGCCGTGATCGCGGTGCTGGCGTTCATCTACCGGCCGTTGCACTTCTCGTCCGTGGACGCCGCCGTGGCCACCGCGCGCGGTGTGCCCGTGCGTTCCCTGTCGATCGTCTTCTTCGTGCTCGTGGGTGTGACGACCGCGCTGACCGTGCAGATCGTCGGTGCGCTGCTCGTGCTGTCGCTGATGATCACACCGGCCGCGGCGGCGTCTCGGGTCACGGCCTCGCCGGTGAAGGCCACCGTCCTGGCCGTGGTGTTCGCCGAGACCGCCGTGGTGCTGGGCATCGTGCTGTCGCTCGCGCCCGGCGTGCCGGTGAGCGCGTTCGTCACGGCGGTCTCTTTCCTGATCTACCTCGCCTGCCGGGCCTTCGGCGGATCGCGCGCCCGGGTCGGCTCAGGCTGACCGGCTGACCTCCGGTTCGTCGACCCGCGGCCCCGGCAGGTGCCGGGCGTGGATGTCGATGCCGGCCACCCGCACCTGGTTCCGGCCGTTCTCCTTCGCGGTGTACAGGGCGGCGTCGGCGCTGTGGTGCGCCATCGCCAGGGAGTCGCCGTTGTCCGGCAGGACCGCCACGCCGATGGACGCCGAGATCGCCCGCACCTCCGGGCCGTCCTCCGTGACCGGCAGGTTCCGGCCGCGCAGGGTGACGGTGTTGCGGTGCTTGTCCGTGGTGACGACCGACATCTCGCCGATCGCCTCGCGCACCCGTTCGGCGATGGCCGTGCCCTGGGCCAGGCCCGTGTCGGCCAGCACCACGACGAACTCCTCGCCGCCGTCGCGTCCCGCGACGTCGCCGGGGCGCAACTTCTCCCGCAGGATCCGGCCCACCTCGGCCAGCACCGCGTTGCCCGCCGGGTGGCCCCACGTGTCGTTGATGCGCTTGAAGTGGTCCAGGTCGATCGCCAGGACCGTCACCGGCCGGCCGGAGCGCCGGCAGTCGTCGGTCAGCTTGGCGGCGTGCTCGTTCAGGCCCGTGGTGTTGAACAGACCGGTCCGGTAGTCGGTGTGGGCGTCCTTGGTGAGCTGGAGGTGGGCCTTGTGCTGCTCGGCCACCAGGCGCTCCAGGTGCGCCTGCCGCTCCGAGGCCCGGTGCAGCAGCGCGTTGACCAGGATCACCGGCACGACCAGCAGCAGCGGCGCCACCCAGTGGGTCGCGATGAGCATGCCGAGCATCGCCCCGACGCCCAGCGTGGTCATCTCCAGCATGTTGTCGTTGCGCGAACCCAGCGCGTCGGCGAACCGGGTCTGCGGGTTCACGATCCGCAGCGCGACCGACATCAGGGCCACCTGCACGAACCAGTACAGGGCCGCCACCAGCACGAGCACGCCGAGCAGGCCGAGGTCCAGCAGCACCTGCCCCGACGACGCGCCCAGGGACAGTCCCGACATGTGGACGGCCGCACTCGCCAGCAGCGTGCTCGCCACGATGTGGGCGGAGGTGAAGACGAACCGGTAGGGCTGGCGGCGGGCGATCGGCCACAGCACGATCCGCAGCCACACGGCCACGAGCACCGCCATGCCGCCGGGCAGCACTATGGCCGCCGCGAAAGTCCAGACGGAGGTGAGGTCGAAGTACGGACCCGCCGATTCGTCACGTCGGGATTCCTCGGCGCGCCGCACGATCGTGAGGTGGATCGTGATCGCCACCACCAGTGCGGCGAACCGCACCCAATCCGTGGTGGAAGCGAAACGCAGAGTAGTCAGCAGCCAAATGGCGGCGATTGCGACCGCCAGTTCGACGGAAAGGATGTAGGCGATCGCGGTACGGCGCAGCGCCCAAAGGTCCCAGTTGCGCACCAGACGCCGTCTGGCTGTCGCGGACGGCTCGTGGTCAGGCAAACTGTTCTTCACCACGTCCCCCCTACACTCATGCCGCCGCCGCGCGGCTACTCGCCGGCCCGGCGGCCTTACGGCCCCCATCGGTACCCAAGTCGCGCGTAGAGGAGCGTCTGCCATGCGTAACCGCGAGTGGTGACCCCATCGCTCTCCTTGAGCCCGGTCCGGAATCTTCACCGTGCGTGCGAACTTCACCCTGCGTGCGTGCGTTCTCGCGGACGGCACACGAACGCCTCGTCATGAGAATCGCCATTCATGATGAGTACGTTTCATGTGATCACCGCGTTCGGGTCGGTCCTGGCACGTGCGCGGTTCCAGGCTACGGTCGCGTGCCCCGCGAGGAGCACCCCGATGGCCCCGGCGCCCGCGAGTGTCGCCGTCACGGAGCCGAGCGCGTGCGCGACGACACCGGCCAGCGCCATGCCGCCGCCCTGGCTGGACCGCAGGGCCGTCCGCGCGATGCCGTAGGCCCGCCCGCGGTAGGCGTCGGGCAGGATCCGCATCCACGCCGAGCGCGCGGGCGTGTGGTACGCCCCGGCCATGCCCGCGATCACCAGCAGGGCGATCGTCCAGGTCAGGTTGGGGTTCAGCGCGAACATGACCAGTGGCGCGAGCGACAGCACGGCCAGCGGCCCGATCAGCCGCTCCCGCTTCGCCGGGTCCCTGACCAGCCGGAACAGCACGGCCACACCTAGCACGTTCGCGGCCGGTTCGATGGCCAGGATGAGCCCGACCGCCCACACGGCGTCGAGGCTCGCGGCCAGCGGCACGGCGAGCCCTTCGGGCACCATCGCGATGCCGGCCAAAAGGCGCATACCCATTAGAGAGCGCAGACGCGGTTCCGTGACGAGCAGGGCGAAAGCTCCCTTGCCGTCTTCGGTTTCCCGATGTCCCTTCCCGAGCGGGGCGGCGGCCGGCCGGTGCCGGACCGACAGCTGGACCAGCACCGCGACCAGCACGAACGTCGCCGCGTCGATCGCGAGCGCCACGTGCGCGCCCATCCCTGTGACCAAGAACCCAGCGGCGGCCAACCCGGCCATCTGGGCCACGTCCATCGACGTGCCGAACAGGGCCACGCCGTCGTCGTAGCGCTTGTCGGGCAGCACGGCGGGCAGGCTCGCCTCCTGGGCCGCCAGGAACGGCGAGGCGACCATCAGCACGAGCACCAGCAGCACGATCATCAGCCACAGCGGCACGCCCGGCAGGGCCATCAGCCCGACCAGCGCGGCCTGGAGCCATGCGCAGGTCACCATCACGGTGCGTCGCGGGAAGCGGTCGGCGATCCAGCCCAGCAGCGGCCCGGAGACCAGCGACGGCAGCAGGGTGAGCGACCAGGTGAGGGCGGTCCAGGCGGGGGACCCGGTGCGTTCGTACACCAGGAGTGACAGGGCGACGGCCGCGAGCTGGTCGCCCAGCGTCGACACCGTCGAGCCGATCCACATGCCGCGGAACTCGCGGTTGCCCACGAGCGCGCGGATGGTCCCCCCGGAAGTCACCACTCCTCCAGGTTCGTCGGCCCCGTTGAGCGAGTCACGTTACCCCCACCCGAGTAACAATTTCCTCGGTTAGCACGGTAGAAGCTGCTGGTTCTGCAATCCCTGTCCTACCACAGTGTGTACCCGAACGGACGACGTCGGTTACATAAAGTAGTTACAATGGCGAAAAGCCGGGCACCTATTCTTGACAGTTGACGCCAGCGTGACCCGCCGTGAGCAAACCTCGCCTACCCTGCGTCAAGTCGACCTCCATTGGTCGTCGCAGTCGCTGGTCCGACCGGTCCAGTGCGTTCGTGCGGGCCGCCGAGCGCCGTCCGCGGGGAAGTCGCCGCCACCATTTCCCCGCACCGCCCGGAGTTGATCAGAACTGGTAGTACAAGAACGGGCTGAACGTGCCACTCGCGACCAGGATCGCGGCGTAGGCGACGCCCACCGTCATCAGGGACACCCTAGCGGCCACGGCGATCTTGTCGCGCGAGGACTCCAGGTACGGCCCCGTCACGGGGTGGCTGGGCATTACCACAATGACCAGCGCGACCAGCAGCAGCACAATCCGCTGATTGGTCGCCGCCGCCGCCACGGCGTCGGTCAGGCCCCCGAAATCCGGCGTGACGAGATGACCGATGATTGTGAACGCGGTACCCAGGTCGGGTGACCGGAAGAACACCCAGCCGATCAGCACGAGCAGCACGGTGAGCACCCGGCGGCCAATTCGGGCGGGCGCGGTCGCGGGTGCGGAATCCCAACCGAAACGGCGTTCCAGAACCAGCAGCGCGCCGTGGAAACAACCCCACACCAGGAACGTCCAGTTCGCCCCGTGCCAGAAACCGGTCAGCACGAAAACGATCGCCAGGTTGCGGTAGGTCCGCAGCACGCCGGTGCGGTTGCCGCCCAGCGGGATGTACACGTAGTCGCGGAACCAGCGGGACAGCGACATGTGCCAGCGCCGCCAGAACTCCGTGATCGTCACGGAGGAGTACGGGCGGGCGAAGTTCTCCGGCAGCCGGAAACCGAGCATCCGACCCAGGCCGATCGCCATGTCCGAGTAGCCGGAGAAGTCGAAGTACAGTTGCAGCGTGTAACCGGCGGCGCCCAGCCACGCGATGCCCGTGGTCATCTGGTCCGCCGGCGTCGCGAAGCACGCGTCCACCAGCGGCGCCAGCGAGTCGGCGATGATGACCTTCTTGCACAGCCCCAGCGCGAACCGCGGGAAGCCCGCCGCGATGTCGTCCCACCGGTGCATCCGCGGCTGCGGCAACTGGTCGGCGATCTCCCGGAACCGGACGATCGGCCCGGCGACCAGCTGGGGGAACATCGCGATGTAGGTGACGAACGAGACCGGGTCCCGCAGCGCCGGCCGCTCGCCCCGGTACACGTCCACCACGTACGAGATGTGGTGGAAGGTGTAGAACGAGATGCCGATCGGCAGCGCCAGGTGCACCACGGGCAGGTCCGCGCCGATCACCGAGGCGATGTTGTGCAGCTGCTCCGTGGCGAACCCGGCGTACTTCCAGACCAGCAGCACGCCCAGGTTCAGGCAGATCGAACCGACCAGCACCAGGCGGCGGTCGCCCGGCGCGTCCGGCTCCAGCCGCCGCCCCGCGAAGTAGTTCGCGACCATGCACACCAGCAGCAGCACCGTCGTGCCGCCCGCGCCGCTGACGTAGAACAGCAGGCTGGCGACCGCGACGACGGCGTTGCGGCGGTTCCTGGGTGCGACGAGGACGGCCGCGAGCACGACCGGCAGGAAGAACCACAGGAACAACGGGGTGGCGAAGGACATCGGCGCAGACCTTATCCGCCGGACGGCGCCAAAGAAGCCGATCGGGTGACAAACCGCCCTTCGTCACACCCCGGGCGACCGCACGTCACACGTCGAGGCGCCGTCGGCGGGCCACCTCGGCCAGCACGACACCGGCCGCGACCGACGCGTTCAGCGACTCCACGCCCGAGGCCATCGGGATGGACACGGTCTGGTCGCACGTCTCCTTCACCAGCCGCGACAGCCCCCGACCCTCGGAGCCCACCACGACCACCAGCGGTCCGGTGGCCAGCTCCAAGTGGTCGACGTCCACGTCGCCGTCGGCGTCCAGGCCCACGACCATCAGGCCTTCCTCGGCCCACTCCCGCAGCTGGCGGGTCAGGTTCGTGGCGATCGCGATCGGCAGCCGCGCCGCCGTGCCCGCGCTGGTCCGCCACGCCACGGCCGTGACGCTCGCCGAGCGCCGCTGCGGCAGCAGCACGCCGTGCGCGCCGAACGCCGCCGCCGAACGCACCACGGCGCCCAGGTTGCGCGGGTCCGTCACGCCGTCCAGCGCCACCAGCAGCGGCGGCCTGCCCGACCGGCGGGCGGAGTCCAGCAGCTCGCGCGGGTCGGCGTACTCGTAGGGCGGCACCTGGAGGCCGAGGCCCTGGTGCATCGCGCCGTTGGTGATCCGGTCCAGCTCGCCGCGCTGCACCTCCAGCACCGAGATGCCCCGGTCGGCGGCCAGCTTGACCGCCTCGGCGACCCGGTCGTCCGCGTCGATGCCCAGCGCCACGTACAGAGCCGTCGCCGGGATGCCCGCGCGCAGGCACTCGACCACGGGGTTGCGGCCCGCGACCGTCTCCGGCCCGCTCTCGGCGGCCTTGCGGCGCTGGCCGCGCACCTGTTCGACCTTCGCCTTGGCCTGCGCCCGCTTGTAGGCCGGGTGGTTGGGCCGTTCGGACGCCTTCGGCGTCGGCCCCTTGCCCTGCAAACCCTTGGACTTCTGCCCGCCGGAACCGACGACCGCGCCCTTCTTGGAGCCCGGGTTGCGCATCGCGCCCCGGCGCTTGGAGTTGCCTGCCACGGTCAGTCGTCCTTCAGCGTCCACAGCGGACCGTCGGGGGTGTCCTCGACGGCGATCCCGGCCAGGAGGAGGTGGTCGCGCAGGGCGTCGGCCCTCGCGAAGTCCCTGTCCTTGCGGGCTTTCGTGCGCTCTTCCAGCACACGTTCGACCAAAGTGGCCAGTGCCTGCTTCGTGCCCGAGTCCGTCGTGGACACGTCCGCCCACGCCAGCGGGTCCAGTCCCAGCACGGCGGTCATCGCGCGCACCGACTCCGCGGCCGAACGCGCGCCCAGGTCGTCGCCGGACTCCAACGCGGTGTTGCCCTCGCGGACCCGCTTGTGGATCGCGGCCAGCGCGCCCGGCGTGCCCATGTCGTCGTCCATCGCGGCGATGAACGGCTGCGTCAGCTCGCCCTCGCCCACCGCCCCGGTCCGCTCGACCACGCGGCGCACGAACGACTCGATGCGCCGGTAGGCGGCCACCGACTCGTCCAGCGCTTCCTCGGAGTACTCGATCGTCGACCGGTAGTGCGGGCCGACCAGGTAGTAGCGCAGCTCGGGCGCGCGCACCTTCTCCAGCATCGCCGGGATGCTGACCGTGTTGCCCAGCGACTTGGACATCTTCTCGCCGCTGAGCGTCACCCAGGCGTTGTGCATCCAGTAGTTGGCGAAGCCGTCCCCGGCCGCGCGGGACTGGGCCTGCTCGTTCTCGTGGTGCGGGAAGATCAGGTCGATGCCGCCGCCGTGGACGTCGAACGTGCCGCCCAGGTAGGTGGTGGCCATCGCCGAGCACTCCAGGTGCCAGCCGGGCCGGCCCGCGCCCCACGGCGTCGGCCAGGACGGCTCACCGGGCTTGGCCGCCTTCCACAGCGTGAAGTCCCGCGGGTCGCGCTTGCCCTGCGCCGCCGACTCGCCCTGGTGCACCTCGTCCAGCTTCTGGCCGGACAGGGCGCCGTACTCGGGGAACGAGGTGACCGAGAAGTAGACGTCGCCGCCCGCCGCGTAGGCGTGACCCGCGTCGACCAGGCGCTGCATCAGCTCGACCATCTGCGTCACGTGCCCGGTGGCGCGCGGCGCGTAGGAGGCGGGCAGGCAGCCCAGCAGCGAGTACGCGTCCTCGAAGGCGCGCTCGTGCGTGTACGCCCACTCCCACCAGGGACGGCCGTGGTCGGCGGCCTTGGCGAGGATCTTGTCGTCGATGTCGGTGACGTTGCGCACCAGCAGGACGTTGTCGTGCGTGCGCTGGAGCCAGCGCCGCAGCACGTCGAAGTTCAACCCGCTGCGCACGTGGCCGATGTGCGGCACGCCCTGCACCGTCGCCCCACACACGTAGATCGACGCCGTTCCGGAGACCTGCGGGACGAACTCCCGCATGGACCGGCTCGCGGTGTCATAGAGGTGGAGGCTCACGTGAAGATGGTACGGGCGAGGGCCACCGGGGGTTGAATCGACCGGTGTTGTGTGCTTATAGCGGCTAGCTATGCCACGTGGGATTTGAGGATGTCCAGCAGCGCACCGGGCCGCTGGGCGGTCTCCAACGGCGGCACGATCGCAACCCGACACCCGACCGCCGCCGCGCCGCCGTCGGCCTCCTCGCTGTCGCCGATCATCAGCGCCTCGCTCGGGTGCACACCCAGCCGCTCGCAGGCGATCTGGAAGATCTTCGGATCGGGCTTGGCCACGCCGACCTCGAAGGACAGCACGTACTCGTCGACCCGGTGCTCCACACCGTGCCGCGCGAACACGGTCCGGATGTCCCAGGCGATGTTGCTGACCACGGCGGTCGGCAGCTCGGTGCCCAGGGCCTGCGCGGTGTCGGGGTAGGGCTGCCAGAACGGCGGGCTGACCAGCTGGTCGTAGAAGGCGGCGGGATCCGGCGCACCGGCCTTCTCGAGGACCTTGAGGTGCAACTCCCGGTGCACGTCCCCGTCGAGGTCGCGCCGCTCCCACTCGTCGGGGTCGACGTCCAGGCTCGGGTCCAAGCCGACCGGCGCGGTGAGCGCCCGCATGAGCTCCGCGTGCGCGGTGAGCGTGTCGTGCTCGAGGCGGAACAACGTGCCGGAGAAGTCGAAGAGGACGGCGCGGATCGTCACAACCGCACGCTAGTTGGTCTGGACCTGGCTTTGTAGCTTTCCGGCAAGAGCAGGACGCACGCCACACTCACCACCGCCGCAGCCGCCACGTACCAGCCGATCGCCCGTGTGCCGTGCGCGCTGACGAGGTAGGTGGCCAGCGTCGGGGCGAGCGCGCCGCCGAGCACGCCGCCCAGGTTGTAGGCGAAGGAGGGGGCCGAGTAGCGGTACTTCGTCGGGAACAGCTCGGGCAGGAGCGCGCCCAGCGGCCCGTACACCCAGCCCATCGCGGCCAACGCGAACACAGGGTGCCCTTCCGGCAGCGTGAAGCCGGCCGCTGCGGCGGCCAGGCACCCGCTGATCAGCACGGGTTTGCGCCCGAACCGGTCGGCGGCGCGGCAGGCGGCGACGGTGGCCAGTGCCATCGCGCCCACGGCGACGATCTGGTCGAGCAGGACGTCGTCACGGGGGCGGGTCTTCGTCGCGTAGGCCAGCCCGAACGTGGTGGCGACGTAGAACAGGACGTAGCAGACGACGATCGTTCCGCCCGCGCCGACGAGCCTGGCCGGTGCCTCGCGGAGCATGTCGAGGAGCGGCTTCGAGCTGCGCTGTTGTCGGTCGGTGAGCGCGGCGAACTCGGGCGTCTCGGCGATGGTCAGCCGCACCCGGAGCCCGATCACGACGAGCACCGCCGACGCCAGGAACGGCATCCGCCAGCCCCAGTCCCGGAAGGCCTCGTCGCTCAGGGTGGACGAGAGGACGAGGAACGAGCCACTGGCCAGCGCGAACCCCACAGCCGGTCCGACCTGCGGGAACGTCGAGTACCAGCCTTTGCGGCCCTGGGGTGCGTACTCGTTGGCGAGCAGCGCGGCCCCGCCCCACTCGCCGCCGAGGCCGAGGCCTTGGAGGAAGCGGAGGGCGGTGAGCGCGATCGGGGCGGCCACGCCGATCACGTCGTAGCGGGGGAGGAGGCCGATCGCGACCGTGGAACAGCCCATGACCAGCAGCGAGGCGACGAGCGTCGACTTGCGGCCCCGCCGGTCGCCGAGGTGCCCGAACAGCAGCGCCCCCAGCGGTCGGGCGACGAACGCCACGGCGAAGGTGGAGAAGGCGGCGAGGCTGCCGGCGACCGAGGACAGGGTGGGGAAGAAGGCGGAGTTCAGGACCAGGGCGGCGGCCATGCCGTAGAGGTAGAAGTCGTAGAACTCGACGGCCGTGCCGACAAAACTCGCCACCGCCACCCGACCGGTCCCGGCAGCCACTTGACCGTTGTCGGCAGCCACCTCACCCACCCCGCCGGGACCTGAGGTACATGTCGATCAGCGGTCTCAAGACGGTCCTGTCGATGATGTCGATGTCGTTCGCGCTCGCGAGGTCCCGGGCGGCGGGTGTCGGCGGCGCTGTGCTGACGATCAAACCGCGTCGAATCCCGCTGGCCCGCATCTGCTCGACCATGCGATCGACGTCCAGCGACGACAGCTGACTGAGAGAGAAGTGCACGACGACCCCCACGAGCTCGCGCTCCGTGAGGTGGTCTTCGGGCTGCTCGACGAGGAAGTCGAAACCCGCGGTCTCGGCCGCAAGTTCGTCGCCCACCTTTTTGTAGCCGAGTGCGTCGACGAGCAGTTCACCGACCATGTCCCGGAAGTCGTCAGCGAACAGCCGGATCGGAGGGGATGGGGGCCACGGATCTCGCCCCCCATCCGGTCCTGTTTCCTGGACGTTCCTGATCTGGTCCATCGTCTCGCTCGGCACGTTGAGGACGAGCGTGTCCGACAAATCGGACACGAAGTCGGCCAAGGTGCACATCGCGATGCTCGCCCCGCCGGAGTCCCGCACCTCCTGCACGAGCTGCGGATGGGGGTGGACCGGGTTGCCGTCCGCGTCCTTCTCCCACCAATCGGCCTTGGTGTCGTTGGTGACGAACGCGATCTTGTCGATGGCCGGATCGCCGCTTACGTGGTCGAGCAGTTGCCGCCACAGGATGTAATCGCCCGCCGCGGCGAGGGCGGTCGCCTTGCCGGCGTCCCGGTAGCCCGGCGGGATCTTGTTCGGGAACCGGAAGGCGGTGGCGTGGTCGACGACTTCGCGCAGCTTGGTGGAGTCGTAGGCGGGTCCTACACGACCGGACAGGACCGGGTCGAGCAGTTCGAGCACCGGATCGTGCTTCACCAGGTCCCGGATGGACTGGTCCTGTTCGTCTTTCAAAGTGGACAGCTCGTCCAATGCTGGCTGCATCACGCCTTCGAGGCGTTCGGCGAGGCTGTCTTGGTCGAGCTTGACCGCGGCGGGGTCCCACGTTCGTGTGGTCATCGTCTGGTTTCGAAGCCTCAGAACGCCCTGGATCGCCGTCGTCAGGTTCTCCAACGCTGCCTTCTCCGCGTTGCGCACGGAGATACTGGCCTTCCTGAGGTCGGAGTGCCTGTTCGCCGCCGCCCGCGCCCGGTTCCGGGCGAACTCCAGGGCGACCTGGTGCGGGATCCAGAACCGGTCGCGCACCGCGTCGAGGGCTCTGAACACCTGGAGGCGCGCAGCTGGCTCGATCCGGTAGAAGTCGAGCAGGGCGTTGGCGTCGAAGACGACCAGTCCCCGCGTGAGGTGTCCCCGGAGGTCGGCTGACGTCGGGTCGACCCAGGCGGAGAACTGTTCGCTGAACCTCATGTCATCGCGGTGCAGGCGGTCACACCGCGTTGCCGGCGACCTTGGTCGGCGTCACGCGCAGCACCACGCGAACCTTGTCCGGGGTCTCCTCGGGAAAGTCCTCACCCGTGTACTTCCGGGCCAAGGTGTTCGCCAGCGCACGCCCCTCGTCCAGCGTGATGGTGACCGTGCCCCGGATCTCCGCGTAGACCTCCGGATCCTTGTGGTCCCAGACGCTGATGCTCACCCTGGGGTCGCGGCGGGCGTTGCGTTCCTTCACGCGGTCGCGCAGGGTCGAGAGCAGGAGGTCGTCGCCGTCGCGGGTGATCCACATGACGGAGCTGTGCGGGCTGCCGTCCGGGTTGATCGTGGAGATGGTGGCGTAGTTCGGGCCGTCGAGCAGGGCGCGGGTCGCGGCGCTGAGGGAGATCGCCATGTTCCTCAGGCTAGCGGGATGATCAACGCCGTGGCGATGGCCGCGATGCCCTCGCCCCGGCCGGTCAGGCCCAGACCGTCCGTGGTGGTGCCGCTGACCGTCACCGGGCCGCCGACGGCCTCGGACAGCACCTGTTGCGCCTCGGTCCGGCGCTTGCCGACCTTGGGTGCGTTGCCGATCACCTGCACCGAGGCGTTGCCGACGCGCCAGCCCGCCTCTTCGAGCAGTCTGCGCACTTCAAGGAGGAACTCCACGCCGTGCCTACCGGACCACCGGGGGTCGCTGGTGCCGAACACCGCACCGAGGTCACCCAGTCCGGCGGCGGACAGCAGGGCGTCGCACAGGGCGTGTGCGGCGACGTCGCCGTCCGAGTGGCCCGCGCACCCGTCGACGCCCTCCCAGTGGAGGCCGGCGATCCAGCACTCCCGGCCCCGTTCCACCTGGTGGACGTCGGAGCCGATGCCGACCCTCACGCCTGGCCTCCCACGAGCAGCGCCTCCGCGACCGCGAGGTCGAACGGTGTGGTGATCTTCAGGGCGTCCGGGTGGCCCGGGACCGTGGTGACCGGCACACCGAGCCGTTCGACCAGGCCCGCGTCGTCGGTGGCGTGCAGGCCCGACTCGTGCGCGCGCAGCAGTGTGCGCGCGTCGAAGCCCTGAGGGGTCTGGACCACCCGCAGGGCCGACCGGTCCGGCGTGGCGACCACCACACCGTCCGCGTCGACCTGCTTGACCGTGTCGGCCACCGGCAGCACCGGGATGACCGCCGGGTGACCTGCGCGAACAGCGTCCACGACGGCCTTGATGACCTGTGGCGGGGTGAACGCGCGAGCCGCGTCGTGCACCAGCACGACGTCCGTGTCCGGGAACTCGCGCAGCGCGAGCTCCAGCGCCAGCCGGACCGAGTCCGACCGCTCCGCACCGCCCGCGAGCACGCGCACCGCCCCGTCGGCTGGGGCCAACGGGGCGGTGACGGTTCTCACGGTGTCTACATCGGACGGTGGCGCGGCGATCACCACGTGCCGCACGCAGCCCGCCGCGAACAGGCCGCGCACCGCTCTCACCAGCAGCGGAACGCCGTCGACCGGCACGAGTGCCTTGGGCACGCCGTGACCGAGCCGCTCTCCCCGGCCCGCCGCGGGCACGAGCGCGACCACACCCATGTTGTTCTTGTTCTTCGAGTGTCGAGGGTCAGGACGCGGTGGCGAGGACCTCGTCGAGGAGGACCTCCGCCTTGTCCTCGTCGGTGCCCTCGGCGAGCGCCAGTTCGCTAACCAGTATCTGTCGAGCCTTCGCCAGCATCCGCTTCTCACCAGCGGACAGTCCGCGATCCTTCTCGCGCCGCCAGAGGTCGCGCACCACTTCGGCCACCTTGTTCACGTCACCGGACGCGAGCTTCTCCAGGTTGGCCTTGTACCGCCGGGACCAGTTGGTCGGCTCCTCGGTGTGAGGAGCGCGCAAGACCTCGAAGACCCGGTCGAGACCCTCTTGGCCCACCACGTCGCGCACGCCGACGATCTCGGCGTTGTCAGCGGGGACGCGAACCGTGAGGTCGCCCTGGGCAACCTTCAGAACGAGGTACTTCTTCTCCTCGCCCTTGATCACACGGGTCTCGATTGCTTCGATGAGAGCGGCACCGTGGTGCGGGTAGACGACGGTCTCTCCGACCTTGAAAACCATGTGTCCTCTGCCCCTTTCGCTAACCCCATCCTAACACGTCGAGCAATCCCCTCTTCGGCGTCCGGAGATCAGTTCGCGCAGGTCAGGGCCACGAGGGGGGTTGACAAACCACCCGACGACGTGCAACGGCCCAGGTCGATCTTGCTCCACAGTGGACGTCCGGGCGGGTGCGCGGCGCGCGGTGTGGGGCACCACATGAGGTAGGCCGTCGCAGGCCCCGTTAGGCTCCTGGACTGGTGGTCGACCGGCCTACTGCCGGGTACGGCGCCGCCTGTGTCAACACACCGGAAGGATCCGAGCAGCCGTGGGTCGCGCACCGCAGAAGTCCCCAGCGTCTCGCCGCCTGGCCGTCGTGGCCGCAGTGGCGGCCGGCCTCGGCCTCGCCGCCGCGGGTTGCAGCGCAGGTCAGGTCACGCAGACCGACACCCAGGTGGCGGCCGTCAACGGTGCGAGCGGGACGGTCGGGAAGATCGCCGTCCGCGACGCCCAGCTGCTGTTCCCGGTCGAGCACGGGTACTACCAGGACGGCGACAGCGCCCCGGTCGTGGTCGTGGTCGCGAACAACGGCCTCGAGGCGGACGCGCTGCTGTCGGTCACGAGCGACCGGTCGGCCGAGGCCGAGATCACCGGCGACCAGGACCTGGAGCCGGGCACCGCCATCACCGCGGGCGCCGACCAGGACGACGCCGGCAGCCACAAGACGACCACGTCGGCCCCCGGCTCGACGTCCACGTCGTCCTCCGACAGCCACGGCACCTCGGGCTCGGCGACGACCACCACGACCCCGGGCTCGGCGACCGCGGGCGCCACCACGACCACCACGACCACGACGCCCGCCTCGGGCACGTCGGTGTCGGCCCCGGCGACCACGACCCGCAACCCGTCGGCCTCGGTGTCGGTCTCCGCGAAGCCCAGCGAGCCGGGCAAGGTCAAGATCGTGCTGATGGGCTTCAAGGGCGACCTGCGGCCGGGCCAGACCCTGCGGGTGACCTTCCTGTTCGAGAAGGCCGGCCCGATCACCCTGGACGTGCCGATCGGCGCCACCCCGGAGCCGCGCAAGGAAGGCGCCTCCGAGCACTGAGCGCTTAGTACGGACGAGGCCCGTTCCCGGTTCGCCGGGGACGGGCCTCTTGTTCTTCCGGCACCGGCCCGGCCGGGACTGTCGGGGGTGGTCGTTAGCCTGCACCCCGTGGTCAAGAACGGGCGTGCGGTGAAGGCTTCCTACCGGTGTGCCGAGTGCGGGCACGAGGTGGCCAAGTGGGTGGGGCGGTGTCCCGAGTGCCAGGCGTGGGGGACCGTCGAGGAGCGCGGTGTGAGCCGGTCCGCGCTGGCCCGCGTCGTCGCCGGCGCGCCCAGCGCCCCCGCCCGCCCCATCGGCGAGGTGGACATCGAGTCGGCTCGCGCGCGCCGGACCGGGGTGTCGGAACTCGACCGGGTGCTGGGCGGCGGGCTGGTGCCGGGAGCGGTCGTGCTGCTGGCCGGCGAGCCCGGCGTGGGCAAGTCGACCCTGCTGCTGGAGGTCGCCTACCAGTGGGCCGTGAAGGGGTCCGTGCCCTCGCTCTACATCACCGGTGAGGAGTCGGCGGGCCAAGTCCGGCTGCGGGCCGAGCGGACCGGCAACATCCACGGGCAGATGTACCTGGCCGCCGAGAGCGACCTGAGCGCCGTGTTCGGGCAGGTCGACGCGGTGAACCCGGGTGTGCTGATCGTCGACTCCGTGCAGACCATGTCCTCGCCCGAGGTGGACGGCACACCCGGCGGCGTCACCCAGGTCCGGGCCGTCACGGCGGGCCTGGTCGCCCTGGCCAAGGAACGCGGCCTGCCGATCGTGCTGGTCGGCCACGTCACCAAGGACGGCTCGGTCGCCGGACCCCGCGTCCTGGAGCACCTGGTGGACGTCGTCCTCCAGTTCGAGGGCGACCGGCACTCCAGCCTGCGCCTGGTCCGCGGCATCAAGAACCGGTTCGGCGCGGCCGACGAGGTGGGCTGCTTCGAGCTGCGCGACGACGGCATCGTGGGCGTCCCCGACCCGTCCGGCCTGTTCCTCAACCGCCGCGACCAGGACGTCACCGGCACCGCCGTCACCGTCGTCGTGGAGGGCAAGCGGCCCATGCTGGGCGAGGTCCAGGCCCTGGTCACGCCCACGAACCTGCCCTCGCCGCGGCGCGCGGTCAGCGGCCTGGACTCGGCGCGGGTCGCGATGGCGCTGGCGGTGCTGGAGAAGCGCGGCCGGATGGCCCTGCACAACAAGGACGTCTTCACCGCGACCGTCGGCGGCATGAAGCTCACCGAACCGGCCGTGGACCTCGCCGTCGCCCTCGCGGTCGCCTCGGCCGCCACCGACCAGCCCCTGCCGCACGACCTGGTCGTGGTCGGCGAGGTCGGGCTGTCCGGCGAGCTGCGCCGGGTCAACGGCGTGGGCCGCAGGCTCACCGAGGCCGCCCGCCTCGGCTACACGAAAGCCCTGGTCCCGCCGGACGCCGGTCCGCTGCCCGCCGAGACCCGCGCCCTGGTCGCCCACGACCTGTTCGAGGCCCTGCAACTGCTCAAGCTCAAGAAGTGACGAACGCCCCCGCCGGTCGCGCGACCGGCGGGCGCGTTCGTCTTCAGCTCTACTGCGGGGCCGCGAGCAGCTGCGCGCAGCGGATCAGGCCCAGGTGGCTGTAGGCCTGCGGGTGGTTGCCCAGGGAGCGCTCCGCGATCGGGTCGTACTCCTCGGGCAGCAGGCCCGTCGGGCCGGCCGCGTCGACCATCTGCGCGAACAGCTCCTCCGCCTCCGTGCGGCGGCCGGTGAGCAGGTAGGACTCGATCATCCACGCGGCGCACAGGTGGAAGCCGCCCTCGTCGCCGGGCAGGCCGTCGTCGCGCCGGTACCGGTACACCGTGGACCCCGACCGCAGCTCCGCCTCGATGGCCGTGACGGTGGCCTGGAAGCGGTCGTCGGTCGGGTCGATCAGGCCGGTCAGGCCGACGTGCAGGGACGCCGCGTCGAGGTCGTCGCCGTCGTAGGCCGTGGTGAACGACTGCGCTTCCTCGCTCCACCCGTGCTTGAGCACGTCGTTGGAGATGGTGTCGCGCAGCACCGGCCAGGACGGGTCGATCTCGCGCCCGTAGCTCTCGCCCAGCGACACCGCGCGGTCCAGGGTCACCCAGCACATGACCTTGGAGTACACGTGGTGGCGGGGCGCGTGGCGCTCCTCCCAGATGCCGTGGTCGGGCTCGTGCCAGCGCCGGGCGACCGCCTCGGCCATCGCCTGCACCATCGCCCAGTCCTTGTCGGTCAGCGACCCGCGCGCGGCGGCCAGCTGCACGACCAGGTCCACGACCGGGCCGAACACGTCGAGCTGCACCTGCTGGTTGGCCAGGTTGCCCACGCGCACGGGCCGGGAGCCCGCGTAACCCGGGAGGGTGTCGATCACGGCCTCGGCGCCGAGCATGGTGCCCTGCAACGTGTACAGCGGGTGCAGGCGCTCCGGGCCGGGCAGCGTGGCCAGCACGCCGTGCACCCAGCCCAGGAAGTTCTCCGCCTCGCTCAGCGACCCCAGCGACACCAGCGCCTGCGCGGTCAGCGCCGCGTCCCGCAGCCAGCAGTACCGGTAGTCCCAGTTGCGGATGCCGCCCAGCTCCTCGGGCAGCGACGTGGTCGCGGCGGCCATGATCGCGCCGGTGTCGTGGTGCACCAGGCCCTTCAGGGTCAGCGCCGACCGCAGCACCAGGTCCGTCTCGACGGTGGGCAGCTTCAGCGTCGCCGCCCAGTCCGACCAGAACGACCCGGCGCGCGCCCGCCGCTCCGCCTCGCCCAGCGTGGCCTCGGACAGGTCGTCCGTGCCGCACCGCAGCTCCAGCAGGATCGGCGCGCCCTCGCGGGGCCGCACGACGGCCGTGGCCGTCTCCTGGATGCCGTCGGAGGTGATCTGCCAGTCCACACCCGGCGAGCGCAGCACCATCGGGTCCGAGGTGCCGACCACGCGCAGGCCGTCGCGCTCGCGCAGCAGCCGCACCGGCACCTGGCCGTACTCGGGGCGCGGCGCGAAGGTGATCACCGCGTTGGTCGAGCCGGAGATGCGCCGCACCAGGTCCGTGCGGTGGGAGGCCAGGTCGTGGTCGAGGTAGTCGGTGACCAGCAGCCGCGACCAGCGGGTCTCCACGATCATCGTGCCGGGGATGTAGCGCTGGCCCAGGGGCAGCGACCCGTGCTCGGGCTTGATCGAGAAGTGGCCCGCCGCCGGGCCGCCGAGCAGGTCGGCGAACACCGCCGCCGAGTCCGGCTCGGGGTGGCACAGCCAGTTCACCCGGGCGTCGGGGGTGAGCAGGGCGACCGACCGCTCGTTGGCGAGCATGGTCAACCGCTCGATCGGCACGGCCTGGTCGCCGTGCAGCCAGTTGCGGCGCTCCTCGAACAGGAACGCGAGCACCGTGGCCACGTCGAGGGTGTCGTCGATGCGGAACTCGGCCAGCGACTCGCCGTCGCCGACCTTGATGCCCACGTCGGGCCCGGACAGCCGGGCGAAGGCCTTCTCGTCGGTGACGTCGTCGCCCACGAAGATCGACGCGGTCGCGGACACCCGGTGCCGCAGGACGTCCAGCGCGTGGCCCTTGTCGGTCTGGACGACGGCCAGCTCGATCACGGCCTTGCCCTCGGTCACCTGCACGCCGGCCCAGGTGCTCGGACCGGTGCGCACGGCGTCCAGGACCCGCTCGCCGACGGCCGGGTCGGCGCGCCGGACGTGCACCGCGATGCTCGCCGGCTTGACCTCCAGCCCGACGCCCTCGTGGCCCTCGACAATCGTTTCAAGTGCCGTTTCCAACCGGCGGTGCAGGGCCTTCGCGTCGGCGTCCAGCGCGTGGACGAAACCGACGTCGAACTCCGACCCGTGCGAGCCCACGAGGTGCACCTCGGACGGGAGGCGCGACAGCGTCGCGAGGTCGCGGAGCGCCCGCCCGGAGATCACCGCCGTCGTGGTCTCGTGCAGACCGGCCAGCGAGCGCAGCGCGCCCACCGACTCGGTCAGCGGGCGGGCGTCCTCGGGGTTGGCCACGATCGGAGCCAGTGTCCCGTCGTAGTCGCACGCGACCAGCAGGCGCGGGGTGCGAGCGAGCTGCACGATCGCACGGCGAAGCTCGGCGGGGAGGGCTTCGGCGGTCAACGCCCCTCCTCAAGACTCGGTGGGACAGGTCGGTTTGCACGCTCTGAACTGATTCAGATAGCCTGAACTGATTCAGATTGCGCTCTGCGTGCCCAAGGCGTCAAGGAACGAGCGGGCCCAACGGTCGACGTCGTGCGTGAGGACTTGGCGGCGCAGCGCGCGCATCCTACGGCGACCCTCCGCCGGATCGAGTGTCAGGGCGGCCTCCAGGGCGTTCTTGACGCCGTCGAGGTCGTGGGGGTTGACCAGGAAAGCGCTGGTCAGCTCGGCGGCGGCGCCCGCGAACTCGGACAGCACCAGCGCGCCGCCCAGGTCGTAGCGGCAGGCCACGTACTCCTTGCAAACCAGATTCATGCCGTCTCGGACGGGCGTGACCACCATGACGTCCGCAGCCGTCATAAATGCGGTCAACTCGCGCCGATCCACCGATTGGTGCAAGTAGTGGACGACGGTGTGGCCGACGCTGGAGAACTCGCCGTTGATCCGGCCGACCGCCTGCTCGATCTCGCTGCGCATCTGCCGGTAGTGCTCGACCCGCTCCCGGCTGGGGGTGGCGAGCTGGACCATCGTCACGTCCCGCGGGTCCACCCGGCCGTCTTCGAGCAGCTCGTGCAACGCGCGCAGCCGCACGTCGATGCCCTTGGTGTAGTCGAGCCGGTCCACGCCGAGCAGGATCTTCTTCGGCCGCCCCAGGTCCTCGCGGATCTGCCGGGCGTGCGCCTGGACCTCCTTGCTGCGTGCCAGGGCGTCCAGGCCGGCCGAGTCGATGGAGATGGGGAACGCGCCGACCCGGACCGTGCGGTCGCCGACCTGCACAACGCCCGGGCGGGTGCGCACGCCGACCGCGCCCCGGCTGGGCTCCAGGCCGACCAGGCGGCGGGCCAGCCACAGGAAGTTCTGCGCGCCGCCGGGCCGGTGGAAGCCGACCAGGTCCGCGCCGAGCAGCCCGCGGATGATCTCGGTGCGCCAGGGCAGCTGCATGAACAGCTCCACCGGCGGGAACGGGATGTGCAGGAAGAACCCGATCCGCAGGTCCGGCCGCAGCTCGCGCAGCATCGCCGGCACCAGCTGGAGCTGGTAGTCCTGCACCCACACGGTCGCGCCCTGCGCGGCCACCTTCGCCGTCACGTCCGCGAACCGCTGGTTGACCCGCACGTAGGCGTTCCACCAGCGCCGGTGGAACGCGGGCGGCGCGACGACGTCGTGGTAGAGCGGCCACAGCGTGCCGTTGGAGAAGCCCTCGTAGTAGTCGCGCACCTCGGCCGAGCTGAGCGCGACCGGGTGCAGCTGGAGGCCGTCCTCCTCGAACGCCTCGACCTCCGCGTCCGCGACGCCCGGCCACCCGACCCACGCGCCGCTGTGTGACCGCAGGAACGGTTCCAACGCGCTGACCAGACCGCCCGGGCTGTGCTTCCAGCGCTCGCTGCCGTCCGGCAGGCGCTCCAGGTCCACCGGCAATCGGTTGGCCACCACCAGGAAGTCCGCGCCGTGCTCGCCAATGCTGCTCACCTGGTAACGCCTCCTGTGTCGAACTGCCCCGGCTCGCGCTGCGGCATTTTCACGGTTTGTGCGCCCACCACAGAGGGTAGTGGGAACGCTCGTTCCGGAATGCCCCGCAGCGGCGGGCGTCACACGGTGTTCACGGAGGTAGGAGCAACGTCACCCCCAAGTGGAGGCCTCACTCGACCCTGCGCTTGGCCGGACGCAGTGGGCCGGACAACCGGGGCCCGGCCAACCTCCGCTCCAACCGGCTCAGCCCGCTGCGCACCGGCCGACCCAGGAACTCGCCCAGCACCACCCCGCTGGCCAGCGCCAACGCCGTGCCGGCGGCCAGCACGAGGGTCGACAGGCCGCCGCCGTCGCGCTCGATGGTCAGCTGGTAAAGACCGCGGTAGGTCGTCCAGCCCGGCAGCAGCGGCACCATGCCCGCCACGGCGACCACCAGCGGCGGGGTGCGCAACCGGCGGGAGATGACCGCGCCGCCGAACCCCACCACCGTGGCGGCCACCGCCGAACAGGTGATCACGTTCGTGCCGGTGAGCACGAGAAGGCCGTACGTGCCGGTGCCGACCGCGCCCGCCGCCGCCGCGATCGGCAGGGCGTTGAGGGGGGCGTAGGCGGCGAGCGCGAAGAACGCCGAGGTCGCCGCGCCGGCGAGGAACTGCACCGGCACGTCGGAGATCAACGGCGGCAGCGGGTCGGCCACGGAGGTCCGGACCCCGAACTGCACGGCGGCGCGCAGGGTGAGGGCGATGCCGGTGATCAGGCCGGCGGTGAGCAGCGCGATCTCCATCAGCCGGCCCGCGGCGGTGACGTTGTACCCGGTTATCGCGTCCTGCACCGCGCCGACCAGCGACAACCCGGACAGCAGCACCACGATCCCGGTCGCGACGAGCAGCGAGGGCCGCACCGCCGGCAACGCGTCCGTCGCGTACATGATCATGGCCGCCGCCGTGGCCAACGCCCCGCCCACGACCTGCTGGAAGAAGAACGGCAGCGCCCGCCGGTTGAGCAACCGACCGACCCGGTCGATCACGGCCGTGACCAGCGCGGCGGCCAACGCCAACAACGGCCCGCCCCCGACCAGGAACGCCACCGCGCCTGCCATGCCCGCCCAGGCCAGCGTGGCGACCCAGCGCGGGTAGGGGTGCGGCTGCTTGGTGATCTTGTCGAGCTCGGCGTAGGCCTCGGCGGGCTTGGTCTCGTTCTCGGTGATCCGGCGGATGAGGTTCTCCAGCGCCGCCAGCCGCGTGTAGTCCAGTCCTCGGCTGCGCACCACCCGCAACGCCGTGATCGGCGCGGCCTCCGTGCCCCGGTGGCAGGAGACGGTGATCGAGGTGAACGTCACGTCCACCTCGGTCCGCGGCAACCCGTACGCGTCGGCCACCGCCATGACCGTCGCCGTGGCGTCCGCCGCCCCCGCGCCGCTGGCCAGTTGGACCTCCCCGACCCGCAGGGCGAGGTCGAGCACGAGGTGCACGGTGGAGTCGTCGGGCAGCGCCGGCCCTTCGACGGGTTGCCACAGGTCAGGCATGGTCCGGGGGTCGCGGTACCGCTTGCGCCGCAGCCTCACGTGGGCGGTCCTCCTCGGGGATCACGGTTCAGCCACGCCCGACGGTGTCACATCCGCCGCTGTGTGATGCGCCACCCCCGTGCGGGGTCCCCGGAGCGGGTGAGCCGGTTACTGCGCGTTCAGCTCTGTTGATGCCGCTGGCCAGCGGTTTTACGGGTTCCTTGGGCCACTCGGACGGGCTGCCGACCTCCGGACGGACCAATCCCGGCACACCCTGAGCAGACCGTTCGCCGCAGGTAGCACCTGGTCGGGACGCTTACGATGTCCCCGGCGCATCCGCCGCGCCGGTGTAGCTCAATTGGCAGAGCACTCGCCTTGTAAGCGAAAGGTTAGGGGTTCAAGTCCCCTCACCGGCTCCACGAAGCCCCCTGGCCACGACGGTCAGGGGTGGCGTCGGGCGCGCGTCAGCGCCACCACGCCCCGACCGGGTTGCCCGACACGTCCGAGATGTCCGTGGTTCCGTCGTGCTTCGCGTCGATGACCGATGCGCCTTCGCGGAGTTCCGCGCCGTGCAACCGCGTGCCGGTCAGGTTCGCGCGGTTGAGGTCCGTGCGGTTCAGCAGCGCGTTTTCGAATTTGCCCCGGCTCAAGTTCACTCGGCGCAGGCATGTTGCGGAAAGGTCGATGCGGGATTTGCCGTCGTGGGCGCTATTGCGCTCGCCGAGAACTGTGAGTGCTGCTTGCACATCGGGTGCGACGGATTCCGGGCAGGTGGCGGGATGGGTCGGTCGCGGGGTCGTGCGGCGAATCCATTCCGAGAGGATGTCGATGATCGCGGGTTGACGAGCGGGCGCTTCGTGGGCCAGTTGGCCCAGTTCGTGGACGGCGCCCAGGCGGGTCTGGAGGCGATCCGGTGCCTGCTCGCCCAGGTGTTCCACTGCCCTCGCGAACCGTTGGGAATGCTGTTCTTGCTGGGCGAGCACGGTCTGCCGGTGTGCGGCTTCGGCCGACGTGGACTGGGGTTCGAGCATCCAGTACGTGACCAGCACACCCAGGAAGCCGGTGGCCACGGATGCCGCGGTCAGCCAACTCGATCGCCGCTCTTCCGGTGCTAGGCCTCCTACGGGTCTTCGCGCAGGCGTGCGGCGACGCAACGAGATGCGGGCCAATCGGCTTTTCACCCAGGCGAGATTATCCCCGATTGTGGTGGGTGTGCCATTGAACGCGCAGGTCGCTCGATTTTGACGTTTTTTACCGTTGGCGTGGAATGGTGATGGTGAACGTGGTGGAGCCCGGCCGGCTGTCCACAGTGACGGTTCCGCCGTGTGCGGCCACCAGGGAGTGCACGACCGCCAGGCCCAGGCCGCTGCCGCCGCTGCCCCGGGTTCGGGAGTCGTCCACGCGGTAGAAGCGGTCGAAGATCCTCGGTTGGTCCTCTGCCGGGATGCCCGGACCTGAGTCGCTGACCCTGATCACCGCGTACCGGCCCTCCGTCGCCACCTCCAGCGACACCGCCGTCCCGGCCGGGGTGTGGGTGGCCGCGTTGGTCAGCAGGTTGTCCACCACCTGGCGCAGGCGCATCGGGTCGAAGCGCAAGGGCAGGGACTCCGGCGCGGTCACGGTCAGGGGGTGGTCGGGGCGGGTGGCCTCGAAGGCGTCTGCCGACTCGCGGATGAGGGCGGCCAGGTCGTTGGGTTCCGCGCGGACCGGGGTTTCGGCTTCGGCGGAGTCCAGGCGGGCCAGGAGGAGGAGGTCGTCCAGGAGGACGCTCATCCGGGCGGCCTCCGAACGGAGTTTCTCCAGGTGGGCCTCGCGTTCCGCCGGGGCGTTGGCCGCCGCGTAGCGGAACAGGTCGGCGTAGCCGCGGATCGACGTCAGAGGGGTGCGCAGCTCGTGGGAAGCGTCCGCCACGAAACGGCGCAAGCGCTGTTCGGCGGCGGCGCGGGCGGCCAGGGAGGTGTCGATGTGGTCGAGCATGGTGTTGAAGGCCGTGCGCAGCTCCTCGACCTCCACACCGCCGTTGCCGCCCTCCGCGCGCACCGGCAGCCGGGACGAGTCGGTCAGGTCGTGGGACGTGATGTCGCGGGCCGTCTTGGCCATGTCGCTCAGCGGTTGCAGGCCCCGGCGCAGCACGGCGCGGCCGATCACCACCAGCGCGACCAGGGCGAGCAGGAACGTGGCCACCTCCACCAGCACCAGCTGCCGGACGGTTGTGGTGATGTCGTTCATCGGCGCGGCGCTGACCAGGACCTGGCCGTCGCCCAGGGGACAGCCGCGCAGGCGGTACGTCCCGTGACCCTTCAGGTACTCGGTGCGGAAGACGGCCTCGGACCCGGTGGTCGCCCGCGCCACCTCTGCCATTTCGGACGGGTCGGAGGGCAGCTCGGGGTTCGGCTGCACGGACGGCGGTTCCAGGGTCGCCGTGCCGTTCTCGACCCGGTAGACCGCCGCGAACCAGCCGTAGACGTTCTTGGTCAGCTTCCCGGTCCGGTTGATCTCCTTCTCCAGGTCCCGCTGCGACCGCCCGACCTGCTCGTCCAGCTTCTCCGCCAGGTAGGTCTCCATGCTGGTCGCCATGACCGTCCCGACCACCGCGAACACCACCAGCGCCAGTACGCCCAGCCCCAGCGCGAGCCGCGTGCCCAGGGCCAGCCTGCGGTAAGCGCCCATCAGTCGGAGGCCTTGCGCAGCGCGTACCCCACGCCGCGCACGGTGTGGATCAACGGCTCGTGACCCACGTCCAGCTTGCGCCGCAGGTGCGAGACGACCAGCTCGACCACGTTGGACCGGCCGCCGAAGTCGTACTCCCACACGTGGTCGAGGATCTGGGCCTTGGTCAGCACGGCCGGCGAGCGGCGCATCAGGTAGCGCAGCAGCTCGTACTCGGTCGGCGTGAGCGCCACGAGCTGTCCGCCCCGCCGCACCTCACGGGTGTCCTCGTCCAGCACGAGGTCCTCCACCTCCAGCACGGACCGCTTCCACTGCGGCCCGGTACTGCGCCGCAACACGGCCCGCAGCCGCGCCATCAACTCCTCCACGGAGAACGGCTTCACGAGGTAGTCGTCCCCGCCCCGGGTCAGCCCGGCGACGCGGTCCGCGGTGCCGTCCCGAGCGGTGAGGAACACGACCGGCACCATCGCCCCGGACGACCGCAGCCGGTCCAACACGGTGAACCCGTCGAGGTCGGGCAACATCAGGTCGAGCACGACGATGTCGGGGTGGAACTCGGCAGCGGTCGCCAACGCGGCCTCCCCACTCCCCGCAGTCGCCGCCCGCCACCCCTCGTACCGCGCGACCGTGGCCACCAGATCGGCGATGTGCGGCTCGTCGTCCACCACCAGCACTCGAACCGCATCGACCTTGTCCACCTGCACATGGTGCGTCACCCCCGCCCGACGAGCGAACGTCCGGGCAGATCGACAGCTTCTCGACAGGTCACCGACAGGTCCGGCACCGCCCCGGACGCGTCGGCCCCCTGGGGCAGGTACCCAGGGGGCCGACCAGAGGCCGCGAGAGCGCAGCTCAAGCGTTGCGGTGAGAGCCGCCCTTGGGCTGGACCTTCATCCCGAGTTTGCCGCTCACCGACCGCCCTCCTGCCAGCTTCCGAGCCGTGACGCTGGACCGACGGAGGGCGGCAGCAGCGCTCGGGCGCATCGACCGGCGACGCGGAGCCTCGACCGGCTTCTCCTCCACCACCTTCTCGATCCGCGCCAGCCGCCGGTCGATGCTGCGCACGACCTCGTCACGTCCGACGGTGCGCGTCCCCGTCACGACTTGCTCGACGATCTCGCGCACGAAGGCCGTGTACCGCTGACCACGAGCCTGGGCGAGCGACTTCAGCGCATCCACCACTTCGGTGGGCAGCCGCAGTGACGTGGTCTTCATGGGCCGGGGATCGACCCACTCGCCGTCCTCCATCTCGGAGGACGTGTCGTGGTCGTCGTAGTAGGCGGCGAGAGCTTCAAGCTTCTCGGCCGGCATGGGCAGTGCTTCGCTTCTCTTCTTCGTGCTGGTCATGATCGTCACCGTGCCTTCCTGTGGAAGGTCTTCTTCGAGTGGCAACCCCAGGTCGAGGGTTACGAGGTCGTTGCTCAGAGCGGGCGCGCCGGACGCTGGGCGATGCCGGCCGTGTGACGGGCGCGGGGGCTGGTGAACGTGGGTGGCGGGCCGGTCCACTCGCCCAAAGCGGTCAGGGTTCGGAACCGCATGGCTCCCAGGACCTCCCGGAACCGCAGTCCGTCGTCGGGCGGGAACAGTGCCGCCGCCTCCTCCAAGTGTCCCAAGTTGGCCAAGACGGCGGCCCGGTGCCCGGCCAGCTCCGTCTCGTCGACCCACCACGCCCAAGGCGGCGCGAGAGGATCGTCCGCCAGCACCTCCTCACCCCGAACGAGCGCCTCCCGGGCCGCTGAGGCCAGCCCCACTCGGGAGTACGTCCGAGCCTCGCGCAACGCGAACATGGCCCGCACCCGAGTCGACGGCGAGCGCGACCTGCCCAACCGGGCCAGAGCGAGGGACTCGGCGAACCGGCCGACCCGGGTCCGCTGCATCGCCATGTTCAGCAGCGTCAGCGCCTCGACCCCAGCGTCCCCCGCCCGCCGGGCCAACGACAGCGCCAGCACGTTGTGCGCGTGCGCCTCACCCTGGCGCTCCTCCTCGAACAAGATCCACCCCGCCACCTCGGCCAGTTCCGCCACAGCCGCGAGGTCGTCGCGCGGTGCCGCCCGGACAGCTCGCACGGCCAAGTCGCCCAGGTTCGCGGTGTCCGCCCGGCCGTCCAGGTCGATCAGCAGCGCGGTCACCGCCCGCACGCCCGCGGGCACGGCTAGCCGAACCGGGACAGGCGCAGGCCCGAGAGCAGGAGGCGCAGGCCGTGTTCGAAGCGGTCGTCGGCGTCCTGCGTGAGTTCTGTGATGGCGTGGGCGGCCAACGGGAAGCGGTCGGCGTTCGGGGGGATGAGTGCAGCGGACTGTTCTTCGACGGTGAAGCCCTGCACGTACGAGAAGACGGTGCCGATACCCCGAGCCGCGTCGCGGACCGAGAAACCGGCGTCGCACAAGGTGCGCAGGGCCAGTTCCAGCGGGCGGCCGGAGAGGTGTGTCAGGTACGCGCCGGACAGCACGCGGGCGCCGTCGCGGTGGGTGCGCATTGCGTCCCGTAGGCGGTGGGCGCAGTCGGCGGTCCAGTCCACCCATGACTCGCCGCGTCGCGGGGCCTCCACGTCGTCCAGGGCGTCGTGGAAGATCGCGGCGGCCATCCCGTCCAACAGTTCGGCTTTGTTCTTGACGTGCCAGTAGAGCGCGGGCGCCTGCACGTCGAGTTCGTCGGCCAGGCGGCGCAGGGTCAGTCCGTCCAGCCCGACGTCGTCGAGCAGCGCCAGTGCCGCGCGCACGATCGCGTCCCGTCCCAGTCCCACGCCGAACGATGGTGCCCTAGTCCTTCACAGCGTTAAGGAGGTGGGCCGGCGGTGACGGCCCGCACGCGCTCTGCTACGGTCCTCGGCACGGGTTTTCCCTTCTCCGCGCAGGTCAGCCGGGTTTCGCGCTCGGGGCGTGGCTCGGCGTCCGACCGCGTGGAGGGCCGGTCTCGGTCGCGCGCATTCGGGAGCACGCGGCCGAGATCGGTGGATCCGAACCGGCGCCGCAGCCTCACAGGTAGCGCGAGTGGTCGAAGTCGGCGCCCGTCACCGAGTGGCCCAGGTCCGTGCCCAGCCGGGTCAGCAGGTCCACCAGTTCCAAGCCCGCCAGCCAGTCGCGCGGCAGCGCCGCCGTCCCGTGCAGGGCGCCCAGGATGTTGCCGGTCAGCGCCGCCGTCGCGTCGCTGCCGCCCGAGTGGTTCGCCGCCGCCCGCAGCGCGTCCACGAACTCCGACCGCCGCGGGTACACCAGCACCGTGTGCACGGCGATCGCCAGCGCCTCCGGACCCGTCCACCCGCTGCCCAGCCGGTCCACGCGCACCGACTCGAAGCCCTGCGCCAAGTGCTCGTCGGCGAACAGCACGGCCCGGTTCAGCGTGTTCGCCGTGTACGGGTCGTCGCGCAGCACCCGGCCGATGACCTGGTCCACCGCCTCCCGCAACGGCCGCGCCTTCACCGCCAGCAGGTGGATCAGCAGCGCGAACGCCCCACCGGCCACCCAGCCGCCCGTGCCGCCGTGGGTCAGCGCCGCGAACCGGCAGCCCAGGTCGTAGGCGATCTCCGCGGTCGGCGCGAAGCCCGCCGGCGCGGTGCGGGTGACCCCGTTGCACCCGGAGGACTCGTTGTGCGGCTCCTCCGGCGTCGGCGGCCGGTCGGCGGCCAGCGCGCGCAGGCACGTCAGGCCCGGTGACCGGCTCGAGTACAGCCGCTCGTCGCCCACCAGCCCGGTCGCGCCCGACTCCGGCGCGGCGACCTGCTGGGTGGTCAGCCAGCGCCGGTAGCTCTGCCACACGACCTCGACCGGCTCCCACTCGCCGGTGGTGTGCCCGCGCACCCACGCCCGCAGGTAGCCGTCGGCGGTGAACAGCGTGAGCTGGGTGTCGTCGGTGACCAGAGCGGGACGCGGCGGTTCCAGAACACCCTCGGGGCCGTGGTCTCGTTGGATATCGGTCCACCCCAGGTACTGGACGGGCGCGCCCAGCGCATCACCCAGGGCGCCGCCCAGCAGGCAGGCGGCGCCACGGTCGACCACGCTCATCGGCTCGCGCGGCAACTCGTCCTCCTGCACCTGCGTCGTCCGGGGCCAAAACCCTAGCCGCCGCGGGGTCGTCCGGTCATGGGAGCGGCGACTAGTTGAGCAAACAACATCTACCCACAGGTATCCAACACGCCGCCCGGCGCACCTGATGTGAGTGACTGGGCAGTAGCCGAGAAGGCGGGGGAGGGGCATGGCTGACCGGAGCAGAAGCGGGCTGGAGTTCGGTGTCCTCGGACCCTTGCAGGTGCTCGCTGACGGCCGACAGCTCGTCATCGGTCGCAAGGGCATGCGGGGGCTGCTCGCGATGCTGGTGCTGGAGGCCAACCGGGTCGTCCCCATCGACGAGATCGTGGACTGCCTGTGGCTGGACGAGCCGCCCGCCACCGCCCGGACCATCGTGCACGGGTACGTGTCCCGGCTGCGGCGCATGCTGGAGCAGGCCGACCCGGCCGGCTCCGCGCGCATCCTGACCACGCCGCCGGGCTACCAGCTGGCGGTGGACCCGTGGCGGCTGGACTTCCACCGGGCGCGGCGGCTGGTCGCCGGCGCCCGCGGCAAACCCGCCGCGATCCGGGCGCAGCTGCTGCGCGAGTCGCTGGGGCTGTGGCGGGGCCAGGTGCTCGCCGACGTGCCGGGCGAGCCGATCACCACCGACCTCGACGAGCTTCGGCTTGCCGCACTGGAAGAGCGCATCGAGGCCGAGCTGGAACTGGGCCGGCACCTGGAGCTGGTCGGCGAGCTGCGGCAGCTGGTGGGGGAGTTCCCGTTCCGCGAGCGGTTCGTCGGGCAGATCATGCGGGCCCTCTACCGGTCCGGGCAGCGGGCCGACGCGCTGGAGGCCTACCAGCGCTTCCACCGCCGGGTCGTGGACGAGCTGGGCATCGACCCCGGCCCCGAGCTGCGGGTGCTGCACGAGCAGGTGCTGCGGGACGACCCGGCGCTGCGGGTGGGCGGGCTCGCCGAACCGGTGACCCTGCCGCCCCGGCCCGGCGTGGTGGTGCCCGCGCAGCTGCCCGCGGCGGCGAGCGGGTTCATCGGGCGTGACGAGGAACTGGCGTGGCTGGACCGGCTGTGCGACGGCCGGGACCCGTCCGCCACCACCATCGCCGTGGTCAACGGCGCGCCCGGCATCGGCAAGAGCGAGCTGGCCGTGACGTGGGGGCACCGGCGGGCCGAGCAGTTCCCGGACGGGCTGCTGTTCGCCGCGTTGAACGGGTTCGCGCCGGACCGGGAGCCGGTCGAGCCGGCCGAGGTGCTGGGGCGGTTCCTGCTGGCGCTGGGCGTGCCCGCGGACGGCGTGCCGCGCGACCTGGACGACCGGGTCGGGCTGTACCGGTCCGTGTTGGCCAAGCGGCGGGTGCTGGTGGTGCTGGACGACGCGTGGGACCCGGAGCAGGTGCGGCTGCTGCTGCCGCCCGGCGCGGGCTCGGTGGCCCTGGTGACGTCCCGGCGGCGGCTGGAGTCGCTCGTGGTGTCCAACGGGGCCCGGATGCTCACGCTGGACACGCTGTCCGAGGACGAGTCGGTGCGCCTGGTCGACGAGGTGGTCGGCAAACCGTTGTCCGAGCAGGAACCCGTGGCCGTGCGGATGCTCGCCGAGCTGTGCGGCAACCTGCCGCTGGCCCTGCGGATCGCCGCCGCCAAGCTCGTGTTCAGTCCGGAGTGGACGGTCGAGTCTCTGGTGGCGCAGCTCTCCGACGACGACGCGCGGCTGCGCGCGCTGGACCTGGGCGACACCGGGGTGGGCGTGGCCCGGGCACTGGCGGTGTCCTACCGCAACCTGCCGCCCGAGCTGGCGGAGACGTTCCGCGCCGCGGGCCTGGTCCCCGGCCGCTGGGTCAGCCCCCACGCCATCGCCGCCCTCTGCCGCACGGACCTGGGCACCGCGGCGGCCCGATTAGCCGATCTCGCGGACGCCCACCTGCTGGTCGAGCAGTGGCGCGGCGGCTTCGTCCTGCACGACCTGGTCCGCCTCTACGCAAGGGAAGTCCTGGGCGACCAGGACGCCGCCAGGCGCACAGCGGCCCTGCGCCGCCTCATGGACCACTACCTGGCCGCCTGCGACCACGCACGGCGCCTGATCAGACCCTCCGGTGACGGCCTGGACCTGGCCGCCGCCGACCCGACCGCGCCTCGCCCGGCCACCACCGCGCAAGCGCTGTCCTGGTACGACAAGGAGTGGCCCAACCTCATCGCCCTCGTCCACGCCGGCGCCGAAGCCGGCCTGCACCAACAGGTCTGGCAGTTGGTCCGATTGGTACACACGTACTGCGTGGCCCGCGTGGCCAGCCGGGACTGGAACGGCATAGCCGGCTTCGGCCTGGCCGCGGCCAGGGTGAGCGGCGACCGACGAGGCGAAATGCTGGTCCTGCACGCCATGTACAAGGTCAACTGCCGAACGGGCGCAACCCGGGGCACCCTCCCCGAAGCCGAACGCGCCCACCACATAGCCCGGAACCTGGGCGAGTCGAAGTACCTGGTCATGACCCTGGACCAGCTGGCCAGCGCCCTGGCCGCCGAAGACCGCCTGGAGGAGGCGCTGGCGCACTACCGGGAGGCCGTGGAACTGGCCAGACGCGACGGCGACGCCCTCGGCGAAGCAACCGTCCTGAACAACCTGGCCCAGTTGGAACAACGCCTGGGCCAGCTGGAAACGGCCGCACAGCACCAGTTCCAGGCGATGGAGGTCCACCACCGCAACGGCGACGAACGCGCGTACGTGCTGGCGGTGAACAACCTGGCCGAGATGTACACCGAACTGGGCCTGCTGGCGGAGGCCGAGGACCACGCCCGACAGGGCGTGGAGTTGGCCAGGGGCGGCTCCATGCAGTTCGAGGAGGCCTTCGGCCGCCAGGTCCTGGGCATGGTCCTGGCCACCCAGGGCGAACGCGTTGCCGCCCAAGCGGAACTGGCCGAGTCCCTCCGCCTGTTCGAACGCCTGGGCTCCACCCGAGCGATGTTGGTCCGAACGGCCCTTGAAGCCTTGACCACTGAGGTTTAGCCGATGTTTAGCTCACCAATGGGAAGTCGTGGGAACTTGGAGGCGCGCGCTGATCAACGCAGAAGCGGATGAGCGCGCACGGGTGGCTCTTGGAGGGGGATGCCAGGGGGGAAGCCACCCGAACCGCTGACCGGGCCGGCATTCGGGGGAGAGTGCCGGCCCGGTCAGTCCGTCTCACCGCACCGCACCGCACCGGTGCTTTTCACGAAGCTGCCGCACGGCACACCTCTGCCTGGGCTTCTTGCTTGTGTCATCCCCGTATGGCCTGCCCGAA
>NZ_JBBEGC010000074.1:0-35284 GCF_037401995.1 Saccharothrix sp. CCNWYY140 | reverse complement strand
GGGGGGGCCGGCGGGTTGGGGGCCCCCGCGCGGCGCTTGGCGCGCCTCTCGTGGGCGGGGTCCGGGCAGACCGCCGCCGCGACAGGCCGACGCGGCCTCGCGGGTTCAGCCCAGGACCGCGAGGGCGTCGATCTCGACCAGGAGGCCCTCCGGCAGGCCCACGTAGACGGTCGTGCGGGCGGGGAACGGCTGCTGCTTGACGAACTCGTTGTAGACCTCGTTCATCTCGCCGAACTGCGAGGTGTCGGTGAGGTAGACGCGCATCATCATGACGTCGTCCAGCGAGGAGCCGCCGGCTTCGAGCACCGCGGCGACGTTGCGCAGGGCCTGGCGGGTCTGCTCGGCGACGGTGTCGCCGACGACCTCGCCGGTGGCGGGGTCGACCCCGACCTGGCCCGCGACCTGGAGGATGTTGCCCTTGATCACCCCCTGCGAGAACGACGCCACGGGGGTGGGCGCGTTCGGCGTGCGGATCTCGGTCTTGGCCATGCGTTGATCTCCTGTTAGTCGCGCGGTGTGTAACCGCATTCGAGGGACGCCGCCCGCGCGGTCGCGAGCAGGTCGGGCAGGTGGCTCAGGAGGCCGTCGAAGTCGAGCAGGACCTTGGGCACCGACATCGAGACCGCCGCCAGCACCTCGCCGCGCGCGCCGCGGATGGGTGCGGCGATGCAGTGGATGAAGTCCTCGTGCTCGGCGTTGTCGATGGCGTAGCCGCGCTCGCGGACGCGGGTCAACTCCTCCAGGTACGCCTCGGGCGTGGTGATGGTGTTGGCGGTCAGCGGGACGTAGTCGATCTCCCGCGCGACCTCGCGGCGGCGGGGCTCGGGCAGGTCGGACAGCAGGACCTTGGCCACGGCCGTGCAGTGCAGCGGGGCGCGGCGGCCGATGCGGGAGTACATGCGCATCGGGTGGGTGCTGTCGTACTTGTCGATGTAGATGACCTCGCCGCCCTCGTAGGACGCCAGGTGCACGGTGTAGCCGAGTCTGGAGTTCAGCTCGCGCAGCGCGGGTTCGGCGGCGCGGCGCACGTCCCGCTCCTCCAGCGCCCGGTTGGCCAGGTCGAACAGGGCCGCGCCGAGCCGGTAGTGGTGGACGCCGTCGCGGCGCACGAACCGGTGCGACTCCAGGGTGCGCAGCAGCCGGAGCGTGGTGGACTTGTGCACGTCGATGACGGCGGACAGCTCGTCGAGCGTCTTGGCGCCCTTGGCCAGCTCCCCCATCAACGTCAACGCCCGGTCCAGGCTCTGGCTCATCACAGTCTCCTCAGGTGCGCGGCGGCCCACGTCGGCGGGTCTGCGGACAGCAGCGGCCCGGTCACCTCGGGCGGCAGCGGTTCGCCCACATCTTCGCTGGTGAGCAGCGCGGCGGCGGCTTGGAGGTGCCCGGCGCGCAGCCGGCGGGTCGGCGGCAGGCCCGCGAGGTGCGCCGCGAGGTACCCGGCGGCGAACCCGTCACCGGCCCCGACCGGCTCGACGACGTCCACCCTCAGGGCCTCCTGGTAGGTGGACCCGCCGTCCTCCACGGCCGTCGCGCCTTCCTTTCCCTGCTTGACGACCAGGGTGGACGGGCTGGGCAGCAGGGCGCGCAGCTTCTCCGGGTCACCGGTCCCCCACACCGCTTCCGCCTCGTCCGCGCCGGCCAGCACGATGTCGGCGGCGTCGGCCAGTTCCAGCAGGACGGACGGGTCGCGGTCGGCCCACAGCGCCGGCCGCCAGTTCAGGTCGAACGACACCAGGTGCTCACGGGGTCCGCGCAGCACTTCCCGCAGCAGTTCGAGACAGCTGTCCGACAACGCCGCCGTGATCCCGCTGACGTGCACCAGCCGAACACCGTCCAACTCGAGTCCGGCCCACACCTCGGGCCCCATAGCGGACGCCGCCGATCCAGACCGGTAGTAGCGCGCGTGACTCCCGGACGGGTCGGCTTCCTTCACGTACAACCCGGTCGGCCTCGACCGATCGACCCGCACGCCGGACACATCAACGCCCGCGCCGCCGACGTAGTCGAGCACGGCACCACCGAAGGCGTCATCGCCGACCGCAGACACCCAGCGGCTGCGCAAACCCAAGCGCGCCAAGTGGATGGCCACGTTGGACTCCGCCCCGCCAATGGCCCGCGTCCACGTGCGCACCGAGCGCACGGGACCGGGTTCGGCGGGCACCAGCACAGCCATCGTCTCGCCCAGGCACACCACGCCGCCCGAAAGGTCGAACCGCATCCACTGTCCTCCGTGTTGGATTGCCCCGGCTTCGCCGGGGCGGGCGGGCCGCCTGAAAGTCGGCGCGGGGCGCCCCCGGTGCCCCCCCGCGGGGAAACTTCTAGGCGGGGAAACCCACCCCACAAAACCGCCTGGCCCGGGCTGCGCGGGGGCGGGCGGGCGCCCTCAACGCGGGCGGGGCGCGCCGCTTTTCCCCCCGATCGGAAAAGCTGATCGGCGGGAAACGCGACCCGACAAGCCGACGCGGCCCGCCGGTTCATTGACGAGGCGGCAGGCGAATGTTACACATCTCGGCATCACATCGCGCAATAGCCGTTGCAACATATGCAACGTGAGGAGCGAGACACGTGGACATCGACCGGGACGCCGTCGCCGCCCTCCGCGACGAGCGGATCGACTGGCGGTTCAAGGGCCTGCCCGCGGACGCGTTCGGCGCGACCGTCGGCGAGGTCGTCGGGCGCCGGCTGGACCTGTTCGCCGACGGCTTCGTCGGACCGCTGGTCGTGCTGGACGCCGCCGCCCTGGAGCACAACCTGGCGGTCATGGCCGCGTGGTGCGCCGAGCACGGCGTGCTGCTGGCCCCGCACGGCAAGACGACCATGTCACCGCAGCTGTTCGCCCGCCAGCTGGACCACGGCTCATGGGGTATCACCGCCGCCAACACCAGCCAGCTGCGCGTCTACCGCGCGTTCAAGGTCCGCACCATCCTGCTGGCCAACCAGCTGGTGGACCCCGCGGGCCTGCGCTGGGTCGCCGACGAGCTGGCCCGCTACCCCGACTTCGAATTCACCTGTTGGGTGGACTCCGTCGCGGGCGTCGAGCGCATGACCGAAGCCCTCGGCACGCTCACGCGACCAGTCGACGTGCTCGTGGAACTCGGCGCCGCCAACGGACGCACCGGCGCGCGCGACCTGCCGACCGCCATCGAGGTCGCGAAGGCCGCCGCGCAGAGCCCCGCCCTGCGGCTGGTCGGCGTCGGCGGCTACGAGGGCGCGCTGGCGCACGACGCCACCGACGACTCGCGCGCGACGATCGACGCCTACCTGGACAACCTCCGCGTGCTCGCCATCGGCATCCACGACCTGTTCGAGGTGGAGGACCCGATCGTCACCGCCGGCGGCAGCGCGTACTTCGACCAGGTGGCCACGGTTCTCACCCGTCCGTGGCCGTTCCCGGTGCGGCCGGTGCTGCGCAGCGGCGCGTACATCACGCACGACGACGGCTTCTACCGCGGCATCTCACCGCTGGGGCGCACCGAGGGCGAGGTGCCGTTCCGGCCGGCGCTGAAGGCGTGGGCGCAGGTGACCTCCCGCCCGGAACCCGGCCTCGCGCTGCTGACGATGGGCAAGCGGGACGCGTCCTTCGACGAGGGCCTGCCCGAGCCGCAGGTCGTCCGCACCCGTGACGGCGTCCGCCCGCTGAAGGGCGTGGTGACCGCGCTCAACGACCAGCACACCTTCCTGTCGCTGCCCGCGGACGAGTCGGTCGAGGTCGGCGACTGGGTGGGCTTCGGCCTGTCCCACCCCTGCACGGTGTTCGACAAGTGGCAACTGCTCCCGGTGGTCGACGGCACCACCGTCGTCGACCTCGTGCGCACGTACTTCTGAGAGGGGACGGCGGCGTGGACATCGTCTTCAAGGGCGCGCTGGTGGTCGACGGCACGGGCGCGCCCGGCTACCGGGCGGACGTGGGGGTCGACGGGGGCCGGATCGCGGAGATCGGGCGGGTGTCCGGCCGCAGGCACGTCGACGCGGACGGGCTGGTGCTCGCGCCCGGGTTCATCGACATGCACTCCCACTCCGACCTCCAGGTGCTGGCGAACCCCGACCACCTGGCCAAGGTGTCCCAGGGCGTGACCACCGAGGTCATCGGCCAGGACGGGCTGTCCTACGCCCCGGTCGACGACGACGTCCTCGCCGCCCTGCGCGCCCAGCTCGCGGGCTGGAACGACGACCCGGCGGGTTTCGACTGGGACTGGCGGTCGGTCGGCGAGTACCTGGACCGGCTCGACCGGGGCATCGCCGTCAACGCCGCCTACCTGGTCCCCCAGGGCACTTTGCGGATGCTGTGCGTCGGCTGGGACGACCGGCCGGCCACGGAGTCCGAAATGGACCGAATGCGTGAGGTCCTGGCGGAGTCGCTCAAGCAGGGCGCGGTCGGCATGTCGTCGGGCCTCACCTACACCCCCGGCATGTACGCCGACGCGGACGAGTTGAAGGCCCTGTGCCGGGTCGTCGGCGAACTGGGCGGCTACTACAGCCCCCACCACCGCAGTTACGGCGCCAGCGCGCTGGAGGCGTACGCGGAGATGGTCGAGGTCTCGCGGGCGTCGGGCTGTCCCCTGCACCTCGCCCACGCCACGATGAACTTCGAGGTCAACCGGGGTCGCGCGGGCGAACTGCTGGCCCTGCTGGACGACGCCATCGCGGCGGGCGCGGACGTCACCCTCGACACCTACCCGTACCTGCCGGGCGCGACCTACCTGTCCGCGCTGCTGCCGAGCTGGAGCAGCGAGGGCGGCCCCGAGAAGACCCTGGAGCGGCTGACCGACCCGGACACCCGTGAACGCATCCGCGCCGAGATCGAGGAGATCGGCTCGGACGGCTGCCACGGCGTGCCGGTCGACTGGGACACCATCGAGATCAACGGCGTCCGCAAGGCCGAGAACACGCACCTGGTCGGCAAGTCCGTGCTGGCCTCTGCCCGCGAGCTGGGGACGGCGCCGGCCGAGCTGTACTTCGACACGCTCGTGTCCGAGCGCCTGGGCACCTCGTGCCTGATGCACGTCGGCCACGAGGAGAACGTCCAGGCGATCATGCGCCACCCCGCGCACACGGGCGGCAGCGACGGCCTGCTGGTCGGCGACCGGCCCCACCCGCGCGCGTGGGGCACGTTCCCCCGCTACCTCGCGCGGTACGTGCGCGAGCTGGGCGTGCTGAGCCTGGAGGAGTGCGTCGCGCACCTGACCGGACGTGCCGCCAAGCGTTTGCGCCTGACCGACCGGGGCCTGGTGCGCGAGGGCTTCGCCGCCGACCTGGTCCTGTTCGACCCGCACGAGGTCGCCGACACCGCGACCTTCGACCAGCCCCGGCAGGCCGCCGCGGGCATCCCGCACGTCGTCGTCAACGGGATCCCCGTGGTCGACGCCGGCAGGCGCACGGACGCCCTGCCCGGACACTCCCTGCGAAACACCCGGAGCCGCGCATGATCGACTGGTTGCAGCATTCCACCGGTGGGCTGCTCACGCTGTCCGCGCTCAGCATCGCCCTGCTGCTGGTGCTGATCATCAAGGTGAAGGTCGAGCCCTTCATCGCGCTGCTGGTGGTCGGCCTGCTGGTGGCGCTGGCCGCCGGGCTGCCGGTCGAGCAGCTGGTGGGGTCGGCGCAGAAGGCGTCCGGGTCGCTGCTGGAGACCGGGTTCGGCGGCATCCTCGGCCACGTCGCCGCCATCATCGGCCTGGGGACGCTGCTCGGGGCGATCCTGGAGGCGTCCGGCGGCGCGGAGGTGCTGACGCGGTCGCTGCTGCGGTCGTTCGGGGAGAGGCGCGCGCCGCTGGCGATGGGGCTGGCCGGGTTGATCTTCGGTGTGCCCGTGTTCTTCGACATCGGCATCTTCGTGCTGGCGCCGCTGGTGTACGTGGCCGCGAAGCGGTCGGGCCGGTCGATCGTGCTGTACGCGATGCCGTTGTTGGCCGGGTTGTCCGTGATGCACGCGTTCATGCCGCCGCACCCCGGACCGGTGGCCGCCGCCGGTCTGCTGAAGGTGTCGCTGGGCTGGATCATCATCATGGCGTTGGCCGTGGCGATCCCGGCGTGGCTCATCGGTGGCGTGATCTTCTCGGCGTGGGTCGGCAAACGGGTCGTGGTGCCGGTGCCGGAGGAGATGCTGGCCGCCGCGGAGAAGGTGCGGGCCGAGGAGGGTCGGGGCGAGCCACCGCTGTCGCTGGTGCTCGGGATCATCGCGGTGCCGCTGGTGTTGATCCTGGCGGGCACGTTCGGGTCCATCCTGCTGGCCAAGGGATCCTTGCTGTACGGGGTGTTCACGTTCTTCGGCACGCCTGCCGTGGCGCTGACCATCGCGGTGCTGCTGGCGTTCTGGTTGCTGGGCTTCCGGCGCGGGATGACGCGGCAGCAGATCGGCGAGCTGTCCGGGGCGTCGCTGCGGCCGGTGGCGATGATCCTGCTGGTGGTCGGCGCGGGCGGGTTCTTCGGCGCGGTGCTGTCGGCGACCGGTGTGGGCAAGGTGCTGGCGACCGAGCTGTCGGACCTGGGGTTGCCGGTGATCGCACTGTCCTATGTGATCAGTTGCGGGATGCGGATCGCGCAGGGATCGGCGACGGTGGCGATCGTGACCACGACCGGAATCGTGGCGCCGGTCGTGGGCGACCTCGGGTACTCGCAGCCGCAGTTGGCGTTGGTGGTCATGGCGATCGCGGCCGGGTCCATCATCGCCTCGCACGTCAACGACGGCGGGTTCTGGATCGTGTCGCGGTACTTCGGGTTGTCGGTCAAGGAAACCCTCCAGACGTGGACGGTGCTGGAGACGATCCTGTCCGTGGTCGGGTTCGTGGTGGCGGCCCTGTTGAGCCTGGTGGTGTAGCCGGGAGCCGGTGCCCCCTCCGTGCTGGGGGCACCGGCGTTCTCTCAGGCCTTCGAGCCGTCGGGCTTGGCGGCGAACCACACGCCGCCGACGCCGTGACCCTTGGCCTCGCCGCACACCTTGTCCTCGGCGAACAGGTACATCGGCCAGCCGGCGACCGTGACCTGCTTGGTGCCGTCCTTGCGGGTGACCGTGCCGACCAGCGCCTTGTCGACGCCCTGCACCTCGAAGTTCTCGGACTCGACGAGCAGGGGCGGCCACTTGACGGCGCAGTCGCCGTCGCAGTTGGACGTCGGCGGCTTGGCGGTGTCCTTGTCGAAGCGGTACAGCGTCATGCCGTCCTTGTCGGTCAGCACGGTGCCGAGCTTGCCGACGGACGCGGTGGTCAGCGCCAGGCCGCTGGACGCCTGCTGCGCCTTCTTGCCGTCCGGCGCGGCGACGAACCACGTGCCGCCGACGCCTTGCCCCTTGGCGTCGCCGGGGGCTTGGTCCTGCGCGAAGTGGTACATCGGCCAGCCGCTGACGGTGATCTGCCGGGTGCCGTCCGCGCGTTCGATGGTGTCGACGAGCTTGTCGTCGACACCGGCGACCTTGACTTCTTCGTTCTGCGCCACGGCGGGCGGCCACTTCTGCGCGCAGTCAGCGTCGCAATTGGACACTGACGGACTCGCGGTGTCCTTGTCGAACCGGTAGAGCGTCAAGCCGCCGCCATCGGTCAGCACGGTGCCCAGGCTCGGCACGACGGCCGTGGCGAGTTCCGATTCCTGCGCGAACGCGTTCGCTCCTGCTTCCGCCACAACGGTTTCCTGGGGAGCGGGAATCGCCGTCCCGGGCTGAGGGGCCTGGCCGCACGCACCGAGCAACGCGATCCCGGCGAGCGCCCCGAACACAGCCGCACGAGTGCGGATCATGGTGAACCTCCTTGGGTGATCGCGCTTCGGCGACCGACTGCCACCTACACGGGCGGCGGCACCAAGAGGTTCAACCGGATTTTCAGTCCACCGCAGGCTCGCGGAACGCCACCCGCTTCAGCGGCGGCACGGCCTGGAACAGCCGCAGCACCGACTTGAACGCGACCTTGCCCGCCCGGTTGCCGGACACGAACTGGTGGGCGCTACGCAGGGCCCCCTTCACCGCCGCGAAGCCGTAGTCCCGCATCTGCCGCTCGTAGTCGGCGATCGCGTCCAGCGGCGCGCGGTCGAGCAGGTTGCAGCACAGCAACCTCGCGTCCCGCAGGGCGGTGTTGGCGCCGATGCCGCGCATGGGGGTCATGCTGTGGATGGCGTCGCCCAGCAGGGTCACCGTCGTGGGCCGCCAAGGCGCGACCGGCTCCGACGTGCGGATCGGCCAGTGGGCGACCTCCTCCCCCGGCGTCTCGGCGACCATGCGCCGCAGGTCCGGGTGCCAGTCCGCAATCGCTTGCGCCACCACGGTCTTCAGGTCGCCGGAGGTGTCGAGGCCGTCCGCCGCGTAGGCCCACATCAGGTAGCCCTCGCCGTCGAGCACATGCGGTGCCAGGAACATGCCCGCCGCGGTGCGCGGGATGATCGACAGCGGGTTGTCCAGCAACTGCCGCGACAGCCACGCCCGGGTGTCAGGAGTGAGCGGCAATTTGCCCGCGACGGCGCTGATGCCGGTGTCGACGCGGCGGGCGTGGGGCAGGTACTGGGCGCGCACGGCGGAGTTCGCGCCGTCCGCGCCGACCAGGACGTCGCAGCGGACCGTGGAGCCGTCGGCGAAGTGCGCGGTGATCCGGCCGTCCACGTGCTCGTAGCGGGTGAAGCGGCGGTCGAAGTCGACGTCCAGGCCGTCGAGCAGGATCTCGCGGAGGGTAACGCGGCTGACCGAGTGGTGCGCGCGCTCGGGCGCGGCCTGCGGGACGTCGAGGGTCAGCAGCGGCGTGAGCCGGTCGTCGACGAACCCGAAGCCGGCCGCGTACCCGGCCGTGGCGACGAACTCCTCCCACAGGTGGGGCGGGAGGCAGTCGTGCAGCGCTTGGGACCCGTGCGGGTCGATGTGCAGGCGGTAGCCCTGGATGCGGTCGGTCGGCGTGCGGTCGCGCTCGTGCACCGAGACCTCGACCCCGGCCTTCTTGAGGCCCTGGGCCAGGCACAGCCCGCCGACACCGCCACCGATCACCGCCACGTGGATGCTCATGCGGACAACTATCATCCAGTTGGATGATTAAGTCAACCGTGCGTTTGAACCGGTACGTCGGCTACCGTTGCCGACGTGCCACGCCGCTCCCCCGACACCGACGAACGCAAGCGCGACCCCGAGCGCACCAAGGCGCGCATCATCGAGGCGGCGGTCGCCGAGTTCGGCGCGAAGGGCTTCGCCGCGGCCAGGGTCGGCGCGATCGCCGAGCGGGCGGGCGTCAACAAGCAGCTGATCTCGTACTACTTCGGCGGCAAGGAAGGCCTGTTCAAGGAGATCACCGGCCAGTGGCTCCAGCACGCGGACGTGCTGCGAGAAGGGCCGATGGCCGAGGTCGTGCGCAGGTTCGCCCTGAGCACGTCGACACACCGCGACTGGGCACGGCTGCTGGTGTGGACGAACGTGACCGAAGAGCCCGTCCCCGACCAGGGCGAGACGGAGTACTTCAGGGCGCAGGTGGAGGACGTGCGGCGCCGTCAGGCGGAGGGCGAACTACCCGCGGACGTGGACCCGGCCGCGTTCCTGCTGGCCATCACGGCCGCCGCGAGCGCCACGATCTTCATGCCCCAGATGGCGAGGCGGATCACCGGCCAGGACCCGGCGTCGCCGGAGTTCACCTCGCACTACGCGGAACAGCTGGCCCGCCTGGTCCGCCACCTGGGCTGATCAGGCCCTCGACCGAGCCTCCTGCACCCCGAGGACGGCCAGCCGGTCGGCACGCTCGTTGTCGACGTGCCCAGCGTGCCCCTTCACCCAGTGCCACTCGACCTCGTGCGGGGCGGCGGCTTCGTCCAGGCGCTGCCACAGGTCGGCGTTCTTCACCGGCTGCTTGGCGGAGGTCATCCAACCGTTGCGCTTCCACTTCGCCATCCACGAGGTGACGCCGTTGCGCACGTAGGTGCTGTCGGTGTAGATCCGGACGACCGAGGGCCGGGTGAGGCTCTCCAACGCCCTGATCGGCGCCATCAACTCCATGCGGTTGTTCGTGGTAGGCCCGGGATCACCCCCGTGCAGGTCTTTCTCGTGCTGCCCGTACCGCAACACAGCACCCCACCCACCAGGCCCGGGGTTCCCGCTGCACGCCCCGTCGGTGTAGATCTCGACCACGCCCTCACCCACCCGGGCAATCTACCTACTCCCGCACCTCGGCCCACCACAGGTGGTCCCGCGCCCGGGTCGCCGCGACCAGCCGCTGCCGCGCGAGCAGTTCGGCCTGTTCGGCGGGCACCGGGCCGTCCCGGGTCACCTCCACCACCAGCACGCCCTGGAAGTCCAGGCCCTTGGCGCGGTGGACCGTGCCCACCTTCAACCGGTCGTCGGACCCGCCGTCGAAGTCCTCCAACGCGCACACCTCCACCCCCGCCTGCCGCAACAGCCGGGCGCAGGTGTGCGCGGCGCCGTTGGAGAAGGTGATCACGGCGGCCTGCCCGAGGGGCACGGACAGTTCGCGCACAGCCCTCGCCAACGCCTCCGGCAACTCCGCCCACGTGCCCGACCAGCGCTTCGTCTCGCCGCCGGGCGCCACGGCCTCCGCCTCGCGCAGGGTCACGCCGGCCGCGCCGTCCAGGTCGTCCACCGCGTTGTCCGCGTCGAAGCCGCGCGCGAAGGTCAGGACCCGCTCCCGGTTGCGGTAGTTCACCCGCAGCACCTCACCCCGCCCCTGCACCGGGATGCCCGCGTCGGACAGCCGCCAGCCGCCGGTGTAGACCTGCTGCTGACCGTCCCCGACCAGCAGCAACCCGTCCGGGACGTCGCCCGCGAGCTCGCGCAGCAGGCGCAGGCCGGTCAGCGTGATGTCCTGGACCTCGTCCACGACCACCGCCGCGTAGCGCGGGCGCTCGTCGCGCACCGCCGCCAAGGCGGCGGCCACCAGGTCGTTGTGGTCGTGCACGCCACGTTCACGCAGGTAACCCTGGTAGGTCTCGTAGAGCTGCCAGACCTTCCGCTTGTGGACCACGTCGAGCCGCACGCGGCGGCCCTTGCGGACCACGGCGGCGTACTCCTCGAAGGCCTCCAGTCCGCGTCCCTTGATCACGCGGTCGATCTCGGTGTGCCAGTACGCGGGGTTGGCCTCCAGCTCGGCCAGGACGTCGCGGTGCACCGTCCACGCCCGGTTGAACTGGGTTTGCGCGGCGCGGGCGTCGACCGGGAACGGGGTGCCGCGGGCGTCGAGGAGGTCGCGGGCCCACGAGTGCAGGTTGACGAACTCGACGCGGTCGGCCAGCTCGGGCGCGAACCGGGCGAAGGTCGACTTGTGGACGCGGGGCAGGGTGCGGACGAACGTGGTGAACAGAAGCGGTCCCGTGGTGCGGCGGGCGAGGTGGCGCAACCGGTGCAGGGCCACGACGGTCTTGCCGGTACCCGCCGGACCGCTGATCCGCGCCGGACCGTTGTACCGCCGCGTCACCACAGCCTGCTGGTGCGGGTGCAGGAACGTCAGCCACGTCTCGAACGGCCGCTGCCGGGCGGCGGCGAGCTGGTCCTCGGCCACGTCCGCGACGTCCAGCAAGCCCGGTGCTTCGGGCGCGCGCCCGGTCGCCTGGACGCCCAGCTTCCCGTACCCCTCCAGCCGGTTCGCGAGGCGGGCGGCGATCGCGTCGACCTGCGCGCGGGTCAGGTGGGCGTTGTCGCGGCGGAACAGGCGGGGCACGTCGGCCTCGGTCAGCCGCGCGAACGGGTCCGGCGCGTCGCCCGCGACCACGGCGTAGTGGATCGCGCTGCCCGCCAGCACCTGTCCCTGCGGTCCCCGGATGCCCGCGCACGCCTCCTCGGCGAGCCGGACCGCCTGCTTCGCGTCGTCCAGTCCGCCGACCGCCACGACCGTGACACCGTTGACCCCGACCAGGAAGACGTCCGCACGGTCCCGGCGCGCGGTGTCCCGACGGGCGAGCACGCGCCAGCCGTCCGCCGTCTGCGCCACGAGGGCGGTCAGCACCCGCCGCCACACCGCGTCCGCGCCGGGCCACGCGCGCCCGACCAACTCACCCGCCTGCTGCTGGACCTGCCGCCACGCGTGCGCACTCAATGCCACGCGTCACGAAGGTAGCCGGTAACGGCGTTACGAGAGAGGCCGATCACCCGGATGCCGCCTTCTTGATCTTGCGCCACCCGCCCGCGCGGTTGTCGGCGATGATGTGGCGGAGCAGCTCGACCAGCGCCGGGGCGTTGATCGGGTCGTCGCGGTAGATCGAGATCATGCGGCCGGTCTTGTTGCCATGACCTGCGGTGATGATGCCGTGCGGGTCCGGAGCCAGGCCGCCGTCGTACAGGAAGACGTTCACGTGGTCCTTCGTGGCCAGCAGGGCGCAGACATTGCCCTGGAGGACGAAGTACGGGCGGTTGGTGAACTTGATCGTCTCCTCGATCTCCGGGTCGGCCTCGTGCACCAGGGCGCGCACGCGCCGGCAGATGTCCTGCTGCCACTCGGGCAGGGCGTCGATGTAGTCGTCCACGCGCGGGTCGGTCATGGCTGGTGTCCCTTCTCTCCTGGACGAGTAGAAACCCGGTCGCGGATTTCGACATGGCGGGGCGAGAATCCGGCCGTGTTCTCGGACTTCGCGCGTGCGCCGAACATCGCCGACCACCCGGACGTGTACGAGCGGGAGAACGAGGCGATCGACCCGACCGGTGTCCTGTGGCGGGCGTTGCGCGCCGAAGCGGACTGGGCGGGGCGCACGATCGTCGACCTCGGCTGCGGCACCGGCTTCTGGCTACCCCGCTACACCGCCGACCCCGGCACCACCGCCATCGGCGTCGAACCCGACCCCGACCTGCGGAACCGCGCCGCCGCCCGCGTCAACACCCCGGTCCTGGCCGGCTCCGCCGAACACCTCCCCTTGGACGACGCCTCGGTGGACGTCGTCCACGCCCGCTTCGCCTACTTCTTCCCACCCGACTGCGAACCGGGCCTGCGCGAGGTCCTGCGGGTGCTCAAGCCCGGCGGACACCTGGTCGTCATCGACAACGACTGGCGCCACGGCGAATTCGCCACCCTCCTCACCCGCTCCACATGGGCCACGGCCCAGGGCACCGCCGACACGACCGACGAGTGGTGGCACCGCCACGGCGCCCGCCGCACCGAGGTGATGTCGTCGTGGCGCTGCCGCGACGCGGCCGAACTGGAGTCCGTGCTGCGCATCGAGTTCCCGCCGGACGTGGTGGACGAATGGCTGGCCACCCACCCCGACCAAGCCGAAATCACCTACGGCTACACCCTCTTCACCGTGACCGCTTGAGCCAGGCGATACCCGGCCGCTGTGCTGACTCTTCCTCGACTTCCGACCTCGCTACGCTGGCGCCCGCCCCAGGAGACGGTTCGAGCTCCTGCACGGCACTTCCCTGCGAGCCGGTGAAATTGGACGGGCAGTGAGCGAGTACCAGTACTACGAATTCCTGGCGATCGACCGCCCCCTCGACGACGCCCAGCAGGCCGCGGTCCGATCCCTGTCCACCCGGGCGACCATCACGGCCACCAGTTTCGTGAACGAGTACGAGTGGGGCGATTTCAAGGGTGACGTCCACGAGTTGGTGGAGCGCTATTACGACGCCCACCTCTACGTGGCGGACTGGGGCACCCACCGCGTGATGTTCCGCCTCCCCAGCACCCTGCTCGACCTCGAGGTCGTCGACGACTACTGCGTGGAAGACCAGGTGAGCGCCTGGACCGCGGACGAGTTCGTCGTGCTCGAATTCGTCAACGAGGACGAACCCGGCGACTTCGACTACGAGCCCGACACGCTGCTGTCGGAGATCGTCGGTGTGCGCGCAGAACTGGCCGCCGGCGACCTCCGACCGCTCTACCTGGCCTGGCTCGCCGCCTACGGCGTCTGGGAACGCGACGAGGACGCCTTCGACCGCGAGGCGGACGACGACGTCGAGCCCCCGGTCCCACCGGGTCTGGGCACGCTCACCGCGCCACAGCGGGCGCTGGCCCGTTTCCTCCGCCTCGACGACGACCTGCTCGCGGTCGCGGCCCGAACCAGCCCGCAGCTCGACAGCACCGCGCACGACCTCGCCGACGTCACCGCCTGGGCGCTCCGCCTGCCGGTCGCCGAAAAGGACCGCATAGTCGAACGCGTCCTCCGAGGCGAGGCCGCACGCGTGCGAATGGATCTGCTGCACCGCTTCCGCGACAACACCACCCCCACTCCGGCCGCCCGAACCGTGGGCGAACTGCTCGACGACGCGGCCCGCTTCCGAGCCGACCGACAGAGCTGACCATCCGGAGGTTCCGTTGCCGAAAGTGCCTGAAGCTCGCAGAGCCGGCCGAGCGGCGGTCAACGCACTGCGGACGCTTCTGGAGCGGCACAACCACATAGTCCAGGAGGTGGACGGCCAGAACGACTTCGGCGAGGACCAACACGTCACGTTCACCGAGGACGGTGAAGTCACCGGCGACGTGGTCAAGATCCAGGTCAAGGGCGGCCGTTCGTGGCGCAGGGGCGACGGGTACGCCGTGCCGATCGGTGATCACGGCGGCACCTGGACCGATGGCAACATCCCGGTGTTCTGCGTTGTGCACGACCCGGACACCGACCGTCTCCACTGGGCCAATGCCACCAAGCAACTGCTGTCGGCCAGGCGCGAGGGCAAGGCGATCAAGACGATCACCATCAGCCCGGACCGGAAGTTGGACGATGAATCCATCGCGGACTTCGTCACCGAGGCCAGACGCTACCTGAGCCGCTATCGGGGCAATCGCATTATCCAGGCCCAGTTGGGCGAGATGGCGGGCGTCGACTTCGGTCCATCGGACATCGTGCAGCACCACGTGAACGTGCACGGCGAGGATCTGATCTTCTGGCAGCGCCGGGGCGAGGGATTCGCAACCCTGCTCCACAGCGACCTCGACTGGTATCCGGAGCACATCGGCCCCGAGCACCTCCACCTCAACGGTCGACAAGGCGAGCTTCGCGGCGTACCCGTGGTGGCGGACACGGTGCTGAGCACGGCCGAGGCACTGTGGCTGGCGGCCTGCTTCGACGCGACTCAGTGGGCTCGCGAACCCGCCGTCGACGATGCGCCACTTCACGCCAACCTCGCCGCACGTGACAACTACGTGGCCAAAAGAGTTGAACGCCGCCTTTGGATCAATCCCGATGTGTTGACCCGGTCGATCCAGGCGCTCCGCGCGAAGACCGCAATCGACCACGACCTGGCTGCCATCGTCACGGAGTGGGAGTCGGATGCCGAGGCATCTGCCGAAGCGCTCTCGAAACCGTGGTCCGAGATGTCGGACAAGGCGCGTCGGCTCGTCACGTTCTACCTGGTCGAAGACGTGCGCGTGGGTTCGCCCGCGCTGCCGATCGACGAGCAGTTCCGGATCGTCTGGCGATGCCCTCGACCGGCCGCGGAATACGGTTTCGGCGCGCGGGTCGGACAGCCGAGCACTCGCAGGTCGTCGAACCGGGAGTTCGTACCGGCGTTCATGCTCAGGCCGGGCGACAGGATCTACTGGCTGAGTCGGCACGGGAACGAGCGCGGCCGGGATGTTTCGGCAGTCTGGGACTCCGAAGACACACCCGGAGCCGTCTGCGTGCTCTTCGACCAGTTGATGATGGGGGACACCTTCTGGCCGGGCGAGTTTTTCGTCCGGAGGGCATCCGCCAAGCCGCGCTCGGACGAATCCCCCGCTTAGCCCCCACATCGAAACGTGGCCGTCTGCTAGTCAGGCGGCCACGTTCGGCCAAGCTCACCAGCCTCGGGCGCGCCACTCGTCCAGGTGAGGGCGTTCCTTGCCCAACGTCGAGTCGTCCCCGTGCCCCGGGTAGAACCACGTGTCGTCCGGCAGCACGTCGAAGATCCGCTCCTTCACGTCGTTGAACAACGAAGTGAAGTCCTCCGGTGACGTAGTCCGCCCCACCCCACCCGGGAACAGCGAGTCACCGGTGAACAGGTGCGCCCCCTCCGAAGGAGACCGATAGAGCAGGGCGATCGACCCAGGCGTGTGACCCCGCAAGTGGATCACCGAAAGGGGCACTCGACCCACCATCACCGTGTCGCCGTGATCAACCAGCTGGTCCGGCGGGATCGGCAACACGGGCGCGTCCAACGAGTGCGCCACCGTGTTCGACCCGTTGGCACCCGCCACCGCACCCAAAGCGCCCCAGTGGTCCTGGTGGCGGTGGGTGGTGACGACTGTTTTCAGGCGTGGGCGTTCCAAGGAGTGGCCCACCAGGTCCGAGATGCGGGTCGGGTCGGCTGCCGCGTCGATCAGCAGGGCCTCGTTGGTCGCCCGGCACACCAGCAGGTAGGTGTTGTTGTCCATCGGGCCCACGCTGAGCTTGGTGATGGTCAGTTCGCCCAGCGTGCGGCGGGCGGCGGGGCCGTTCGGGTCGACGTGTCCCGTGTAGTCCTCAAGTACGTCCACGAGGGCCGACGGTAGTCCAAGCGGCACCCTTCAGGGTCCGGTCAGGTTGCTCCAATAGGCTTAGTAACGATCAAGCCAGCCAAGACGATGTAATTTGATTACGCACTGAACTGGGTAACTCAGCCTCGTGCCTTCTCCTCGCCGGATCAACTGGGACGTCCTGCGCATCCTGGCCGTGGCGGCTGTCCTGCTCCAGCACGCCACCCACGCCGGTCCGTCCGTGCACCCGGAACTCAGCCCCCCGCTGTTCACCGTCTCCCTGGAGATGGGCGCCAGTACGCTGGTCGTCATCTCCGCCTTCTTCGCCTGCGCCTCCCTCGCCAAAGGCGAACCCGCGCGCTTCCTGCGCAACCGACTCGCCCGCCTGGTCCCCGCCTACGTGGTGGCGGCCGTGTGCACCTACGCCGTCCTGACCCGGGTCGCCCCGGACGGGTGGAGTCAGCTGGAACCCCGTGACCTGCTGGTCAACGCCTTCATGTTGCAGAACTGGTTCCCCGGCGCCCGCCTGGTCGACTTCTCCTACTGGACCCTGCCCGTCCAGGTGACGGGGTTCGTCGCGGGCGCGGTGCTGGCGTCGCGGGTGCGCGGGGCCAAGCTCAGGGTCCTGCTCTGGACCCTCGTCCTCGCGCCCCTCCTGCTGCGGGTGTGGACCGTCGAACCCGGTGTCGTCCGGACCCTCTACGACGGGTTCGGCCTGCACCGCGGCCAGTTGTTCGCCGCGGGTGTCGGCATCTGGCTGTGGTCGAAGGACCGGCTCGGCACCAAGCACCTGGCCGTCCTGCTGCTCGCCGCCCTGACCGCGCAGGCCGTGCACAGCGCGAACGTGTCCTCGACCGTGGCGCTCGGCGTCCTACTGCTGGGCGTGGCCGCGTGCGCGAAGGGACCGGACTGGGACATCGCCCCGGTCCGGTTCCTGCGCCGGCCGATCAAGTGGCTGGCGGGCATCTCCTACGGCGTCTACCTGGTGCACCAGGAGATCGGGTACGTGGTCATGGCCGGGGTCGCCCGGTTCGGACCGGCCGTGGAACTCGCGGCCTTCCTGGGCACGGCGGTCGTGCTCGGGTGGCTGCTGACCACGCTCGTGGAGAAGCCGGCGTTCCGGGCGCTCACCGCCAGCCACCGACCCGCCGTGGTGACGCTGGTGCTGGCGGCCCGCCTGCACTCCGCTCAGAGCCACCTGGGCAGCGTGGGCGCGGTGCCGTTCAGCAGCGCGCCGCTGTGGCGGCCGGTCAGCCACCCGAGCACGTCCGCCGCCGACCCGCTGACCGCCGTCGGACCGCTCGTCGCGGTCAGCTCCCAGCTGCGTTGACGGCCGTCGGGCAGGGTCACGTCCACGCGCACGTCCGGCACGTCGGCGCGGTCGGCGTACTGCCCGACCGCGTCGTCCACGAACGCCTCCAGCAGGTGGTCGGGCAGGTCGCCGAAGTCGACGCCGGCGTCGAGGTCGACCAGGTGGAACCACACCTCGCGCAGCCGCAGCCACGGCACCCGGTGGGCCAGGAAGGCCCCGGTGTGCGGGTGCACGACCTCCGCCTCCCACGCGGTCGGGGGCAGGTCGCCGGCGGCGGCGGCGAAGCGCTGGCACGCCGCGTCCAGGTCGGCCCGCAGCAGCTGCGGCGGGCGGCCCGCGCCTTCCTCGATGTCGGCGTCGCGGTCCGCCGCACTGGGGTACATCGGGTGCTCGACGCCGGTCTTGGCCCACGTCAGCAGGTTGACCAGCGCGTCGGCGTTGCGTGCGAGATGCGTCACGACGTGGGCCCGGCTCCACCCCGGCAGCCGGCTCGGACCTCGCAGGAGCACGTGGTCGAGGCCGTCCACGACCTCGTAGAGCGCTTGTGTCGCCCGTTCCACCTCGACGAGACCGGCGACGGCGTCCTGCGCGGCGGCCGACTGCTCGCGCGGCGCGGGTACGCTCGTCTCGGCGGATCGGACCTGGGCGGCATCAGCGAAGCTCATGGGCACCTCATCCCCGACGTCTGCGGCCGAATGGCCTATCGTGCCAGCGTAGGGGCGATCGCTACCGACCGGTAGAGCCGTTGGCGCACGATCGCGGTGGGACCCACCCGTTTTTGTCGGTGCTCGCCCCTAGCATGGGACGCGCCCTCCCCGACAGGCCTGTCGAGGTGGTCCAGTACGCTTTTCGAACGTCTGTTCGGGGGATGGCCGAATACCGAAGGGAACCGTCGTGGCTGACCGCCTCGTCGTACGCGGCGCACGCGAGCACAACCTGCGAGGGGTGGACCTCGACCTGCCGAGGGACAGCCTCATCGTGTTCACCGGGCTGTCCGGCTCGGGCAAGTCCAGCCTGGCCTTCGACACGATCTTCGCCGAGGGCCAGCGCCGCTACGTCGAATCGCTGTCGGCCTACGCGCGGCAGTTCCTCGGGCAGATGGACAAGCCCGACGTCGACTTCATCGAGGGCCTGTCGCCCGCGGTGTCGATCGACCAGAAGTCGACCAGCCGCAACCCGCGCTCCACGGTCGGCACCATCACCGAGGTCTACGACTACCTGCGCCTGCTCTACGCCCGCGCGGGCAAGCCGCACTGCCCCACCTGCGGCGAGGCCATCTCCAAGCAGACGCCGCAGCAGATCGTCGACCAGGTCCTTGCGATGGAGCAGGGCACCAAGTTCCAGGTGCTCGCGCCGGTCATCCGGGGCCGCAAGGGCGAGTACCTCGACCTGTTCTCCACCCTCCAGTCGCAGGGCTACTCGCGCGCGAAGGTCGACGGCGTCGTCTACGCGCTGGGCGAGGTGCCCAAGCTCAAGAAGCAGGAGAAGCACCACATCGCGGTGGTGATCGACCGGCTCGCGGTCAAGACCAGCGCCAAGCAGCGGCTCACCGACTCGGTGGAGACCGCGCTGCGCCTGGCCGACGGCCTGGTCGAACTGGAGTTCGTCGACGTCCCGGAGAACGACCCGGGCCGCGTGCGCGGCTTCTCCGAGAACCTGGCCTGCCCCAACGGCCACCCCCTGGCGATCGAGGACCTGGAGCCCCGGTCGTTCTCGTTCAACTCCCCCTACGGCGCCTGCCCCACGTGCACCGGCATCGGCGTGCGCAAGGAGGTGGACCCGGAGCTGGTCGTCCCGGACGACGAGCTGTCGCTGTCCGAGGGCGCGATCGCGCCGTGGGCCACCGGCCAGACCGCCGAGTACTTCGCCCGCCTGCTCGAGGCGCTGGCGCTGACCATCGGGTTCCGCATGGACACCCCGTGGCGGCAGCTGCCCGCCAAGGCGCAGAAGGCGATCCTGCACGGCGTGCCGGAGCAGGTGAACGTCCGCTACAAGAACCGGTACGGCCGCGAGCGCTCCTACTACGCCAACTACGAGGGCGTGATCCCGTTCCTGGAGCGCCGCCAGGAGCAGACCGAGTCCGAGTACATGCGGGAGAAGTACGAGGGCTACATGCGGGAGGTGCCGTGCCCGGTGTGCCAGGGCACCCGCCTCAAGCCGGAGATCCTCGCCGTCACGCTCAACCACGGCCGCAAGGGCGACAAGTCCATCGCCGAGGTGTGCGCGATGTCGGTGCAGGAGTGCTCGGAGTTCCTCGACGGCCTCAAGCTGGGCAAGCGCGAGTCGATGATCGCGGGCGCGGTCCTCAAGGAGATCCAGGCACGCCTGCACTTCCTGCTCGACGTCGGCCTCAACTACCTGTCCCTCGACCGGGCCAGCGCCACACTTTCGGGTGGAGAGGCGCAGCGCATCCGACTGGCCACCCAGATCGGCTCCGGCCTGGTCGGCGTGCTGTACGTGCTGGACGAGCCGTCCATCGGCCTGCACCAGCGCGACAACCACCGCCTGATCGAGACCCTGACCCGCCTGCGCGACCTGGGCAACACGCTCATCGTGGTCGAGCACGACGAGGACACCATCCGCACGTCGGACTGGGTGGTCGACATCGGTCCGGGCGCCGGGGAGCACGGCGGCCAGGTCGTGCACAGCGGCCCGTACCAGGAGCTGCTCAAGAGCAAGAAGTCGATCACCGGCGACTACCTGTCCGGCCGCAAGCAGATCCCGATGCCCACCACCCGGCGCAAAATCGACAAGAAGCGCCAGCTTACGGTGGTCGGCGCCCGCGAGCACAACCTGCGCGGCATCGACGTGTCGTTCCCGCTGGGCTGCCTGGTCTCGGTCACCGGCGTGTCCGGCTCGGGCAAGTCCACGCTGGTCAACGACATCCTGGCCACGGTCCTGGCGAACAAGCTCAACGGCGCCCGCCAGGTGCCGGGCCGCCACACCCGGGTCAAGGGCCTGGAGCAGGTGGACAAGCTGGTGCAGGTCGACCAGTCCCCGATCGGCCGCACCCCGAGGTCCAACCCGGCCACCTACACGGGCGTCTTCGACCACATCCGCAAGCTCTTCGCAGCCACCACCGAGGCGAAGGTCCGCGGCTACCAGCCGGGCCGCTTCTCGTTCAACGTCAAGGGCGGTCGCTGCGAGGCGTGCGCCGGCGACGGCACGATCAAGATCGAGATGAACTTCCTGCCGGACGTCTACGTCCCGTGCGAGGTCTGCAAGGGCGCCCGCTACAACCGCGAGACGCTCGAAGTGCACTACAAGGGCAAGACCATCTCCGAGGTCTTGGACATGCCGATCGAAGAGGCCGCGACCTTCTTCGAGCCGATCAACGCCATCCACCGCCACCTGCGCACCTTGGTCGACGTGGGCCTCGGCTACGTCCGCCTGGGCCAGCCCGCCCCCACCCTCTCCGGCGGCGAGGCACAACGCGTCAAGCTGGCCTCCGAACTCCAGAAGCGCTCGACGGGCAAAACGGTCTACATCCTCGACGAGCCCACCACGGGCCTGCACTTCGAGGACATCCGCAAGCTCCTCGGCGTGATCAACGGCTTGGTCGACAAGGGCAACACGGTGATCGTGATCGAGCACAACCTCGACGTGATCAAGGTGTCGGACTGGCTGGTCGACATGGGCCCCGAGGGCGGCTCGGGCGGCGGCATGGTCATCGCCGAGGGCACCCCGGAAGACGTGGCCGAGGTCGAACAGAGCTACACCGGCCAGTTCCTGCGCGAGGTGCTGGGCACGGACACGGCGGCAGCGGGTTAACCACCGTGCCGTCCCTGCACCACTACCGCTTCCGCAGCATCTGGACAGTGGACAACCCCCCACTGGACACGTTCGACGTGCTAGCGGACCTCGGCAGCTACCCGAAGTGGTGGCCCGAGGTCCGCACCGCACACCAGATAGCCGACAAAGCAGCCCAACTCCGCTGCCGCTCGGTGCTCCCCTACGACCTCATCTTCGAGGCCCACCACAACACGGAAGACCGCAAGTCCGGCCTCCTACGCGCAACCCTGGTAGGCGACCTGGAAGGCACCGCAAGCTGGCGCATCCTCCCGGAAGGCCGCACAGGCTCCCGCCTGGTCTACACCCAAGAGGTAGAGGTAACAAAACCCTTGGTCCGCCGCCTAGCCCTCCTAGCCCGCCCTTTGCTGAAGGCCAACCACGAACTCATGATGCGCAACGGCCACAAAGGCCTACGCACCTACCTCGCAGGCTTCCAAGCCGCCCGCAACACCAACAACAACAACAACTAACCCCACACCCCAAACCCACCCACCCACGCCCGCCGGCCCGTCCCACGCGCCCGCCGCCCTTCACGCCCGAAGGGCGCGCTTTCCTTTGGGCTAGCGCAGCAAACCACCCTCCTGGGCTTCTTCCGTCATCCCCGTATGGCCTGCCCGAAGGGCTACCACAGATTTTCGGGGTTGCAGCCGAAATTTTTGTGAGGAACGAGCAAAAATTTTAGCGGCAACCCCGGAAATCTGTGGTTGGCTCCGCCAGGCCATACGGGGATGACGGAAGAAGCCCCCGCCCTTTCTTTTCCGTCATCCTTGGCGGCCTGCCCGCCGGCGAGGCGCTTTTCAAGCTTTTAGCTTTTCGCTTTCCGCTTCCGCTCACCCTCAAACCAGCGGACAGATCTCGTACATGATCTTGAACAACCGATCCGACTCGGGCGAGTCGCCGACCGGCAGCTTGAGGTAGGCCTTGGTCGCCTCGGTGCACTTGGTCAGGACACTCTGCTCCGAGTCCAGCGCCGACTTCCGCGAACGCTTCTCCTTCAACGACTCGTCCGCTTCCTCCCGCTCCTTCGCCACGTCGGCCGCGGTGGATTCCTCTGCCGAACGGGCGGTGGTGAGGCGGTCGGTCTCGGAGCTCTGGTCGAAGTAGAGGACGGTGAACACGGCGGCAGTGGCCAGGAACAGGGCCGCTACGACGGACAGGACGATGATCGGTGCTCGGTTCATCGGCAATACACCTTCACGCGGTCGATCGCGGCGGCCAGGGCCGGTTGGTCGGAGTCCCGGGCCGCGATGATGGAGTCCTTGGCCGGTTCGGCGCACTTGCGCAGGTCAGCGTTCTGGGTTTCGAGGGACTTGATGTCCGCGTCCGTCTCGTCGATCGACTTCCGCGTGTCGGCGAGTTCGGCACGTTTGTCGGTCACCTGGCGGGTGGCGTCCTGAAGGGCTTGGGACGCCTTCTCCCGCTCCTGGCGGGCGTCGTTCCAGAGGGCGGCCATCGTGCCGGCGGCTCCCAGGGTCAGGACTGCCAGCAGTGCCAGGACGAGCACGACCGGCCGCACCTTCGAGGGCGGCTGCGGCGCGGGAGCCTGCGGCACGTGAGACTGCGGCACGTGAGACTGCGGCGCGGGACCCTGCGGAACCTGGGGCTGCGGCACATGAGGTGGGTAGAACGGCGGGGTGGGCTGCGGGCCGGTCATGGGGCCGACGCTAGAACCCCCAAGGCCCCCGATTCACCAACCAAAGACCCACCGGGACCTGTCGACGCAGCTCAGAACACGCGCACGACTTCCCCGGACCGGCCCGGACCGGGGCAACCCCAGACCGGAACACCACCCGGGATCACAACCAGCCGTTGTCCCGAGCGATGGCAACAGCGTCCGCAGTCCCCTCCGCCCCCACCTTCGTCACCGCCGCCGACAAATAATTCCGCACAGTCCCAGGCGACAACCCCATCCGCCGCGCCACCTCCACCACCCCCACCTCGTAAGCGACCAACCGCAACGCCTCCAACTCCCGAGGCGTCAACGGACACGCCGCCGGCACCAACACATCGGCAGCCATCGCCGGATGCAGGTACCGCCCACCGGCATGCACCCTCCGCACCACATCCGCCAACACCCCAGACGGCGACGACCTGGGCAACACCGCCTTGGCCCCCGTCACCAACGCCTGCCGAGCATGCGGCACCCCGGCCCCAGCCCCCACCCCGGTCAGCACAACCACCGCACACGACGGCAACAACGGCGCCAACTCCCGCGCCACCGCAAACCCGTCCAGCCCACGCAACCCGGCCAACACCACATCCGCCGAGTGCGCCACCGCGGCAGCCACCGTCGACTCGCCATCGGCGGCCGACGCCACCACGTCCAGATCACCCTCCAGCCGCAGCAACGCCGTCAACGCCGCCCGTTCCAGCCCCGACTCGTCGGCCACCAGCACGCGGATGTGCACGCCGACCTCCCACCGAACCGGACCCAGGCCGACCTCAAGCGTGCACCACCCCCACCCCCACCGCACACCAACCCAACACCGCTACCCCGCCACCGCTACCGCTACCGCCACCGTTACCGCCACCCCGCCACCGCCACCCCGCCACCCCAACACCGCTACCCCAGCGCCACACCCAACCTCCGCACACCCTCACCGATGTCAGCCACCGTGTTGGTGGTGAACGACAACCGCAACGCCGCCCGATCCGGCACAGTCGCAAAAAACGGCGCACCCGGCACAAACGCCACGTCCTGAGCCAACGCCTTCGGCAACAACTCGGCCGTGTCCACCCCACCCGGCAGGTTCACCCACACGAACATCCCCCCATCCGGGTCACTCCACCGAGCCCCGCCCGGCAGCGCCGAAGGCAACGCCGCCAACATCGCGTCCCGCCGCGCGCGATAAGCAGCGCACAACCCACGCACATGCGCGTCAAGGTCGTTGTCCGCCAGGTAAACCGCCGCCGCAGCCTGGTCAATAGTGGACGTGTGCAGGTCGGCCGCCTGCTTCACCACCACCAACGTCCGCAGCAACTCCGCAGGCGCGCGCAGCCACCCCAGCCGCAGACCAGGCGCACCGATCTTGGAGAAAGAACCCAGGTACAGCACCCGCTCACTGAACGACGCCAGCGCCGGCTCCCGTTCCCCCCGGTACCGCAGCTCGCCATACGGGTCGTCCTCCACCACCCACAACCCGTGCCGCTCGGCCACCGCGGCGATCTCCCGCCGCCGCGCGGCGGACAGCGTCCGCCCGGTCGGGTTGGCGAACGTCGGCACCAGGTACAGCAGCTCAGGCCGTTCCCGCTCGACCACCTCGGCCAGCGCGGCGGGGTCCATGCCGTGCTCATCGCCCGCGATCGGCACGATCCGCGCGCCCGCGAGCTGGAACGCCTGGAGCGCCGCCAGGTACGTCGGCTCCTCCACCGCCACCACCGCTCCGGGGTCGAGCAGGGCCGTGACCAGCAGGGTCAGTGCCTGCTGCGAGCCGGTGGTGACGAGCAGGTCGGCGGCGTCGGTGGGCAGGCCGCGGGCGGTCAGCCGGGCGGCGACGTGGCCGCGCAGGTCCGGGTCGCCCTCGGTGGGCGCGTACTGGAGCGAGCGCCGGGACACGGCCTTGTCGAACGCCGCGCGCAGGGCTTCGACGTCGAACAGTTCGGGCGCGGGCAGTCCGCCCGCGAACGAGATCACTTCGGGCCGGTTGATCAGGGCGAGCAGGTCGCGGACGGGCGAGCTGGCGACGGTGAGCTTCCGAGGCATGGGGCAGTCCTCCGGTGGACGGGAAAGGGATGCGCGGTCGTGCCGCGTCAAGGGGTCGCACCGGGGGTTGAGGCGCCTCCTTTCACCCTAACCGGTGATCACCTGGCGGCTCACATGCTTATCTGGTTATATAGCTGACATGGCATCTACGTTCGCCGTGCTGGCCGACCCGCACCGCCGGGAGATCCTCGACGTGCTGCGCGCGGGCGAGCGCCCGGTCAACGACCTGGTCGACGTGCTGGCCCTGACCCAGCCGGCGGTGTCCAAGCACCTGCGGGTGCTGCGCGAGGCCGGCCTGGTCGAGGTGCGGCGGGACGCGCAGCGGCGCTGGTACCGGCTGCGCCCCGAGCCGCTGGCCGAACTCGATGCCTGGCTCGCGCCGTACCGGCGGATGTGGGAGCGCAGCCTGGACGCACTCGAACGGCGATTGGACGTGATGGACCGATGAGCGACGTGATCGACCGATGAGCGACGTGATCGACCGATGAGCCAGGTGGTGGACCGATGAGCGCCGAACTGCGCCACATCGACGGCAAGCCCGTGCTGCGCTTCGAACGGCTCCTGCGGCACGACCCCGCGAAGGTGTGGCGGGCGGTCACCGAACCGGCCGAACTCGCCCACTGGTTCCCCGCGACCGTCGAGGTCGACGGCCGGGAGCTCCGCTTCAGCTTCCCGGACGGCAGCGACTCCGGCGGCGAGGTGCTGGAGTCCGACCCGCCGAAGGTGTTCGCGTTCCGCTGGGGCACCGACGTCCTGCGGTTCGAGCTGCTGCCCCACGACGACGGCTGCCTGCTGGTGTTCACCCACGTCCTGGGCTCCGCGCCGAGCGCCGGGCGCACCGCCGCCGGCTGGGACGCCTGCTTCGCCGCGCTGGACGCCTCCCTCGCCGGCACCGCGATCACGCCGTCGGAGGACTGGCTGGGCCCGATGGAGCACTACGTCCGCGAGTTCGGCCTGGACGAGGGCCACGCCGAGGGCAGGACCGTGCGGTTCGTCCGCGACCTCGTCTGGAAACCACTGGACGAAGTGTGGGCGCTGTTCACCGAAGACTCCCCAGACCTCCCCACCCGCGCGACCAACCCCCACGTGCCACCCGGCCCTGTCACAACCCGCGAAGAGCCCCGCCTACTGGAGTTCGACTCACCAACCGGCCACGTGCGCTGGGAGTTCCGCCACGACCCCGACGAGGGCACATCCGTCGAGCTGACGCACACCGTCCACGACCCGGCGTTCATCCCAACCGCCCTCGCCGCCTGGCACGTGCACCTGGAACTGTTCTTCGCCGCCACCTTCGGCGAGATCCGCTGCCCGTGGCCGGAAGACCGAGTCGCGGAGCTGACCGAGCGCTACGCGAGCCGCGCGTCCAGCTGAGCGTCGAGCCGCGCGTCCAGCCGAGCCAGGTGGTCGCGTCCGTAGGTGCCGTTCTCCAAGCCGTCCAACAACCCTTCCGGCAAGTCGGCCGGCAGGACCCACGACGCGGCGGCCAGGGCGATCGTCGCCACGGTGTCCACGTCGCCGGTGAACGCCACGCACGCGCGTAGCACCTCGCTCTGCGAGTCGTGCCCGGACAACGCGGTCAGCGCCGCACGCACGCTCATCACGCCCTTCGCGCCGACCTTCCCGTGCCACGGCCGCGCCCACACCGGCGACCCGAGCCGGTCGGCGATCCACGCGCCCACGTCCGCCACCGGCCCCAACCCGTACCGGCAGTAGTGCACGGCCAGCGCGGCGGCCGACGCGGACGCGATCCCGTCCGGTGTGTCGTGCGTGACCCGCGCCTGCACCTCGGCGTGGTGCAGCACGTCGTCCACAGTGGACAAGAGACCGACCGGCGCCGCCCGCATCGCCGCGCCGCTCTTGTCGCTGTCGGGCCGGATGCGGGCCAGGAAGTCCGCGCCCGTGCGCACTTCACTGAGGAACGCCTGGAATCCACGCGCGTAACCGGGGCGCGGGTCGCGGTGGAACGCGTCCACGAACCGCTCGGCGATGTGCTCCGGGGTCCACGGGTCGCCGTCGGCGAGCAGTTCGGCCAACGCCAACGTCATCTGCGTGTCGTCGGTGTACGCGCCGGGCTCCAAGCCGTGCGTCGGATGGCGGACGTAGCCGCTCACGGTGTTGTGCGCAGCGACGAAATCCGGTTCGGCGTACTCGAAACCCGCGCCGTACGCGTCACCCACGGCCAACTCGACCAGCACCTGCGCACCCTCCGTCCGGGTCCGACCGAACGGCGTCGTAAGGCCGCGCTATAACCGAGTCGGTATGTCCCGTTTCACCCTATTCGCTGGTAATACTCGATGTCGACCAAAGACACCCTGTGCGCGAGAAATCGCGTGTCTTTCGGAAACGAGGAACCTTGCGACCCTCCAGGTTGATCCCTGCGCTCGCAGCCGCTCTGCTGTCCCTGCTCGCCCTGGCCCCCGCCGGCTCGGCCGCACCCGCGACTGACGGCGGCGTCTCGCCGTACATCATCGGCGGCGGCTACGCGTCCAACGCGCCCTGGGCGGCACGGCTGTTCTCCAACGGCCGGCAGACGTGCACCGCGACCATCATCGCTCCCACGTGGATCCTGACCGCCCGGCACTGCGTCAGCGGTGGCGGCCTGTCGTTCCGGATCGGCAGCCTCGACCAGACCACCGGCGGCACGGTGGCCAACGGCGTGCAGACCTACACCCACTCCTCGGACCTCGCGCTGGTCCGGCTCGACCGCTCGGTCTCGGCGACCTACTCGCGCCTGGCGACGGCCTCCCCGGCGGCCGGCACCACCGTGCAGGTCTACGGCTGGGGCGCGACCTCCCGGTGCGGCTCCGAGATCAACTGCCAGTCCCGCTACCTGAAGGTGGCGAACGTGATCGTGTCCGGCGCGTGCACCGACGCCTACGGCGGCAGCGCGATCTGCGCCCGCTACGGCAACGGCATCACCGCCGGCGGCGACTCGGGCGGCCCGATGGTCCACAACGGCCTCCAGATCGGCGTGGCGTCCACCAGCGACCGCCAGACCACGACCGCGTACACCAACGTCACCCGCTACCGCTCCTGGATCCAGTCCATCGCCGGCGTCTGATCAGCGCCGCACCGGCCCGCCCGCCCCTGCGCGGGCGGGCCGTTCTTCCGCCTCAGCCTCGACGCCTGCGGGCCACCAGGGTCAACAGTGCCGTGCCTCCGAGCACCAGCAACCCGCCGACCAACAGGAACGAGGCCAACTCCCGGCCGGTGTCCGCCAGCTCTCCACCACCCGCGAGCGGCACCGTGGTGGTCGTCGGCTGGGTGGTCGTGGTCGTCGTGCTTTCGGTCGTCGTGCTTTCGGTCGTCGTGGTCGTGCTCTCGGTCGTCGTGCTGTCGGTCGTCGTCGTGCTTTCCGTCGTGGTCGTGCTTTCCGTCGTGGTCGTGCTTTCCGTCGTAGTGGTCGGGATGGCGCACCCAGGCAAGTCACCGATGAACGGGTATGCGTGGAACTCGTTGCCGGTGCCGCCGCCGGACCCGCCGTGGGTCAGCGAGCCGGTGGTGAAGAAGCGGCCGTTGACCCCGGGCATGGTCACCGTCGTCGTGCTCGCCGGGTTGCCGACCAGCACGCTGCCCTGGAACTGCGCGCCACCGGCCAGCTCGACCGTGGTCGCGGCCGGGAAGTTCCACAACAGCCGCTCACGCATGCTGTTGAGCTGCCCGCCGTCGGCGATCTCCCCGGTGTAGGTGGAGATCCGGCGTGCGTCGCCGACGAGGTTGACCAGGACGGTCGCCCCGGCCGGGATGCCGTCGAACACCAGTCCCTGCTGGCCGCCCGAGGCGCTGACCAGGTCGAAGTCGACGGTGAACACCTGGAGCGCGGACTTGCCGTCACCGGTGAACAGGGTCTGGTAGTTCTGGTTGACCGCCGTCCCTGTGGTCGCCGCCGCCGCGTAGCAGGTGCTCGCCGTGGTGAGCTGCGCGGACAGGCCCGCATAGGGGCTGAACGCGCCGGCGTCGGGCTTGTCTGTGCCGGTGAACGTCCCGCTGATCCCGCCGGCGTGGTGGATGACACCGCCCTCGGCGAGCAGCTTCTGGCCGTCCGCGACGCTCACCGCGCCGCCGGTGACCAGGAAGTCCGAGCCGGGCGGCGGCGGCACGCGGGACCCGACGCCGACGATGCCGACGTTGTAGGACGGCGACGCGCCCGCGTCCTTGGCCTGGTCGAAGTTCCCGCCGACGACGATCCGCCCCTCGGCCTCGGCCGCGCTCGCCCGGACCCGGAAGTCGCCGCCCACGAAGACGTTGATCGCGTCGTCGTAGCCCGCGATCCCGCCGTTGTGGATGGGCGGGAACTCGTCGGGGCACTGCGTGCCGACGCACGGCCCGAGCCCGCCGGGCAGCGGATCGGCGACGCCGGTTCCGTGCAGGGCGACCCCCGTGACCAGGGCGACCACGCCGAGAACTCCGAGCAGGTGGGTGCGGGACATGCGCTCGATGCTGTGCGCTGGACACGCTTCGCGCGCGTGGACACACGCCGGGTTACCCCGCCGGGGGTGACGAAGAGCCCCCGACAGGGTGACGCCCTCAGCGCCGAGCGGCGTCGGCGACTCCCAGCCCGACGACGACCGTGGCCGGCTCAGCGCCGAGCGGCGAGACCCAGCCCGACGACGACCGTGGCCAGGCCCGCGACCAGCGCCGCGCCGGCCGTGCCGAACGCCGTGCCGGCGATCGCGACCAGCACCGCGAGCCCCATCGCGCCGCCGACCTGCTGCGCGGTGGTCGCCACCGCCGACGCGACACCCTCCTGACCCGCGTCCACCCCGGCCGAGGCGGTGATGAACATGGCCGGGAACGTGATGCCGCCGCCGATCCCCCACACCACCAGGCCGGGCAGCAACAACCAGAACCCGCCGTGCACGGCCATTCCGGCAGCCAGCAGCCCGATCCCGAGCCCGTTGCCGACCATGCCGACGACCAGCGCGCGCCGCACACCCCACCGCGCGATCACCGGACCGAGGAGCTTGAGCGAGGCCGTCATGGAGACCAACGTCAGCGGCAGGAACAGCAGCCCGGCGGCGAGCGGCCGGTACCCGAGGACGTCCTGGAGGTAGGTGGTGGTCAGGTAGTACGCGCCGCCGAGCGAGCTCTGGAAGACCAGGATCACGCCGATCGCGGTCAGCAACGCCCGGTTGCCCAAGAGCCGAAGCGGCACCAACGGCTCCCGCGTACGCCGCTCGACCAACAGGAACACCCCGAACACCACCACACCCGCGAGCACGGTCGCCCCACCCCGCACCCACCCGGTCTCCGGCCCGGTGACCAACCCCAACACCAACAACACCGAGGCGGCGGTAGCCAACACCGTCCCCAGCACATCGAACCCAGGCCGCACTCCTCCGCTCACTCCACCCCCATCCGCTGTCGGTCCCCCGTGGGACGATGGAACCGGGGGCCGGAGGCCACGCCCCGCCCCCACCACGGCGTCCGGCGCCAGCACGAAGGGCGCGAGCACGGCGGCGCCCAGCGCGAACGGCACCATCACCAGCAGCACCCACTCCCAGCCCCACGCGTCGGTCAACACCCCGCCGAGCAGGGCGCCCACCGCGAGCCCACCGCTGCCCGCCGCGCCCCACACCGACAGCGCCCGGTTGCGCTCCGGTCCCTCGGCGAACCCGGACCCGATCAACGCCAGCGTCGCCGGCGTCAGCAGCGCCCCGCCCAACCCCTGCGCGGCCCGAGCGGCGACCAGGAACCCCTGGTCCGTGGCCAGCCCACCGGCCAGGCAGGCGAGCCCGAACAGCACCAGCCCGCCCACGAACGCCCGCCGCGCGCCGAGCCGGTCCACGACCCGCCCGCCGAACAGCAGGAACCCGCCGAGCCCGACCGCGTAGGCGCTGAGCACCCATTGCAGGGACTGCGCGGTGAACCCCAACTCGCGCCCGATGTCGGGCAGCGCCACGAACACGATGTTGTAGTCCATCGCCACGATGAACTGCGCAAACGCCAACAAGTAGATCCGCAGACCCGTTTTCGGGCGCGCGGCAATCCCAGAGGTCAAGGTGCACTCCGTATTTTTACTGCACGGCGTATAGTTCAGACACGCCGCACAGTACAGCAACGCTGTAGAGTGTCAACATGGCTGTCCAGGTGCCCAGCAGGCGGGCGCGGCTGCGTGCCGAGACCTCCGCCGAGATCCGCGCGACCGCGCTCAAGCTCATGGCCGAGGGCGGTCCGGACGCGATCTCGCTGCGGGCCATCGCCCGCGAGATGGGCATGACGGCCAACGCGATCTACGGCTACTACCCCACCCGCGACGACCTGATCACCACGCTGATCACCGAGGTCTACGGCGACCTGGTCCGCCAGATCGAGGCCGCCCGAGACGCCGCCGAAGGCCCGGCCGGCCGCCTGTTGGCCTGGGCGCACGCGTTCCGCGCGTGGTCGCTGGCCAACCCCGAGGGCTTCCGGCTCATCTACGGCGACCCGGTGCCCGGCTACCAGCCGCCCGCGGACGGCTTCGAGCCGGAGAAACGGGCGTGCGCCGCCCTGGTCGACCTCGTCGTGGACGCCTGGCCGACCGCCGCCGCCACCCAGTCCCACGGCGACCACCGCTGGGAGGACTTCGACCCGCACACCACCGAGGACCTGCGCGCGAACCACCCCGACCTGCCGCCGGCCGCCGTCGCCCTGTCCCTGCGCGTGTGGGGCCGCATGCACGGCCTGGTCACGCTGGAGGTCTACGGCCGGCTGCGCACCCAGACCACCGAGCCCGGCAAGCTCTACGAGGCCGAACTCGACGACCTGGTCCGCTCACTGGGCCTCGGCTGACGAACCCCGGGTCTCGGCGAACTCCACCCGCACCCCGAGCAGCCGCACCGCCCGGTCGTCGGAGAACCGCTCCCACGCCTCCAGCGCGGCCCGCTCGACGGGTTCGGCGTCCAGCGTCGGACCGGCCAGGGTCACCCCGCGCGTGTAGGTGAAGAACGGCGCGAACCGGGCCTTCACCACCACCCGCACCACCGGACGCCCCTCCGCCCGCACGTCCTCCGCCACCCGCCGCGCCAGCGCCGCCACCTGCTCCCGTATCTCCGCCCGCGAGGTCAGGTCGTGCTGGAACGTCGTCTCCCGGCTCCGCGACCGCGCGACCCACGGCGTGGCGGTGACCTCGGTGTCCCCCGCGCCCAGCGCCAGCCGGTGGAAGTACGGCCCCATCGCCGGCCCGAACCGCGCCGCCAGCTCCGCCGGGTCGGTCCGCGCCAACTCCTCGACCGTGCCGATGCCCAGCTCCGCGAGCTTGCGCGCGGTCCGCGTCCCGATCCCCCACAACGCCGTCACCGGCTTCGACGCCATGACCGGGACCCAGTTCTCCCTGGTCAGGCGGTAGATCCCGGCCGGTTTGGCGAACCCGGTGGCGAGCTTGGCGCGCAGCTTGTTGTCCCCGATCCCCACCGAACACGACAGCCCGGTCTCCGCCTGCACGACCTCACGGGTCCGCCTCGCCAACGCCTCCGGGTCGTCGGTGCGCGCGCCCAGGAACGCCTCGTCCCACCCGATCACCTCGACCACCACGGGCAGTTCCCGCAGCACGTCCATCACGTGCGCCGACACCGCCTCGTACGCGGGCGGGTCGGAGGGCAGGAACACCGCGTCCGGGCACTTGCGCACGGCCACCTTCAACGGCATCCCCGAGTGCACCCCGAACTCCCGGGCCTCGTAGGACGCGGTCGCCACGACGGCGCGCTCGGTCGGGTCGCCGTTGCCGCCGACGACCACCGGCCTGCCCTTCAACTCGGGCCGCCGCGCCACCTCGACCGCCGCGATGAACTGGTCGAGGTCCACGTGCAGGACCCAGTCCGGTTCGGACACAACCGCCAGTATGGGCGTGGGATGCTGCTCGCGTGACCCCGGAGGAACTCGCCCACCTGCGTCGGGCCAAGGACCTCATGGACCGCGAGTACGCCCGGCCGCTGGACGTGCCCGCCCTGGCCCGCGCCGCGCTGATGTCCACTTCGCACTTCGCCCGGCAGTTCAAGGCCGCCTACGGGGAGACGCCGTACAACTACCTGATGACCCGGCGCATCGAGCGCGCCAAGTCCTTGCTGCGGCGCGGGGACATGTCGGTCACGGACGTCTGCATGGCGGTCGGCTGCACCTCGCTCGGGTCGTTCAGCACGCGGTTCACCGAGCTGGTCGGCGAGTCCCCCAGCGCGTACCGGGCACGCGACCACTCGGCCACCGCCGCTGTACCCAGCTGCTGGGCCAAGCACGCCGACCGCCCAAGCAGATTTCGAGAAGCACGGCGCTGACCAGCGGCGTTAGCGTCTGCGGCATGAAGCTCTCGCACACTTTCATCCAGGTGCACGACCAGGACGCCGCCCTCGAGTTCTACCGGGACGTCATCGGCCTCGAACTGCGCACCGACGCGGACATGGGCGAGTGGCGCTGGCTCTCCTTCAGCCCGCCCGCGCAGCCGGACGTCCAGATCGTGCTCGCCAACCCGATCATGGCGCGCTCGCCCGAGGACGCCGAGGCGGTCCGCAAGCTGATCGCCAAGGGCGCGATGGACGGCGTGATCTTCGAGGTGGACGACGTGGACGCCACGTTCGAGCGGATCGCCGCGGCGGGCGCGGAGGTCATCCAGGAGCCGATCGACCAGCCCTACGCCGTGCGGGACTGCGCGTTCCGCGACCAGTCGGGCAACATGATCCGGTTCTCCAGCAGCCTGAAGGGCTGACGGGTGCGCACGGACCGCCGGTCGTGACACGATCAAGACATGACCGGCAGTCCGCGCGACCGCGACGACGCGGGCCGCGCCCGCAACGCCCGCCCGCGCGACGGCCTGGGCCGTCCACTCCCGTACGACGCTCCGGGCGTCGAGCGCCAGCCCGAGGGCGTGCCCCGGACACCCGCGGAGTCGCTGGCCGAGGCGCAACGACTCCTGGACGACGGCAAACCGTTCCACGCACACGAGGTCCTCGAAGACGCTTGGAAGGCCGCGCCCGAACCGGAACGCGAACTGTGGCGCGGCCTGGCCCAACTGGCCGTCGGCCTGACCCACGCGGCCCGCGGCAACACCCGAGGCGCACAGTCCCTGGTGGACCGCGGCGCCCGCAACATCGAGCCGTACCGAGCCGACCCGCCACACGGCGTGGACGTGGCCGGACTGGTGGCGTGGGCGGAAGCCGGCGGCGTCGGCACGCCCCGCCTGAAGGGGGACCCGTGCTGATCCGTCCTTACCGCGACTCCGACCGGGAGTCCGTGGGCGACATCTGCGTCCGCACCGCCGACGCCGGCGGCGACTCCAGCCACCTGTATCCCGACCTGGAGCTGATGCCGAGCATCTTCGCCTGGCCGTACGCGGAGTTGGAGCCGGAGTTGGCATTCGTCGCCGACGACGGCGAACGCGCGGTGGGTTACGTCCTGGGCGCGGCCGACACTCGTGCTTTCGCAGAACGTTTCCGAGACGACTGGCTCCCCAAGGTCACCGACCGCTTCCCCTTGGTGGACCCGCCGACAACCCCGACCGACGAGATGGTCTGGCTCCTGCACCACCCGGAACGCATGATCGTGCCAGCGCTCGCGGACTACCCAGCCCACCTGCACATCGACCTGCTACCGGGCCACCAACGCGCAGGCCACGGCCGCCGCCTGATGGACGCGCTACTGGCTGCGTTGCGCGACAAGGGAGTACCGGCCGTACACCTGGGAATGCTCACCGCAAACACCCCGGCCCGCGCCTTCTACGACCGTCTGGGCTTCCACGAGATCGACGTGCCCGACAGGGGCCCGCTGACCTACCTGGGCCTGCACCTCTGACCCGGAATTGGGCCGAATGCCTGCTTGGGGGCCGTCGTGGCGGGGTAGACGACGGTCAACAACTCCCCCAAGGAGGCTCCCCGTGTTCGCGATCATCGCCGCGGTCATCTTCGGTCTCGCCCTCCTGCTCGACCTGGCCAACGCCTCACTGGGCTCCGTCATCGACGGCGGCACCCTCCTGATGGCCGGCTTGCTGTGCGTGGCCCTCCACCTGGCAGGTGTCGGGGTGGGTGCCCGCGCCTTCTCCTTCCGCCGCCGCCGGTAACAGCCAAGCTCGCCGAAGGCGCGCTCTTCGCCCGAAGGGCGCGCTTTTCCACGAAGCTCGCGCAGCAGACCTCCCAACTTGGGCTTCTTCCGTCATCCCCGTATGGCCTGCCCGAAGGGCTACCACAGATT
>NZ_JBBEGC010000073.1:0-35319 GCF_037401995.1 Saccharothrix sp. CCNWYY140 | reverse complement strand
TGGCTCCGCCGGGCCATGCGGTGGGGGAACCGACGCCCTTCACCCCCCATCGGTGGTTCGCCCGCCGGCAGGCGCTCGAAAGCGCGCAGCGCGTTCGCTTGAGAGCGCGCAGCGCGTCCACGCTTGAAGCTCACGAAGCGCCCTAGAAGCGCAGGAAGACCCGTGCGCCCCCGACGGTCCGCACGGGTCCCCCACCACCGCATCAGCGAGTCGGCTTGACCCCGATCCGGTCCACCACACCGGTTTCCACGGCCGTGAACTCCAGAACCGTCCCCGCCTTGAACCGGTCCACATCCGACGTCGTCACCTGGCGTTCGCCGATGAACTGGCCGGTCTCCGGGTCGATGATGATGTCCTGCCGGGTGTCGCCGTCGTCGATGCCCAGGGCAGTGCCCAGTCGGCCGCCCAGGTTGGCCTGCTTCTCGGTCACCTGGAGACCCGGGACCTTGGCCAGTGCCTTGTAGATGTTGGCGCGCACGTCACTGCGGATCAGGCCGCTGCGCAACGCGTCCGCCGCGTAGACGAGCAGTTCGGCCTCGCCGCGGGAGTTGTCGGGGGCGTCGTCTTGCAGGCGCTGGAAGAGGGCGTCCGGGTCGGTGGGCAGGCTCGCCTGCCACTGGGCGGTGGGGCGCTGCCAGCTGCCGCGTTCGTCGCACTCCTTGCCGGGTTCGGCGAAGAAGCCACCGCACTTCGCGCGCCACTCGCCCTCGGGCCACCCGCCTTCGGTCTCGACGCCGGCGGCCTTGGCTTCCTCTTCCGTGCCGACGACCCACTGCTGGTTGCCGGTGACGTCGCGGCGGAGCAGCCATTCGCCCTGTTCGTCGGCCGGCGCCCAGGTTTCGAGGAGGTTCTCGGCCAGGCGGGAGAAGTCACGGCTGGCGCCGGCGGTGGAGGCCATCCACCAGGCGTGGGTAGCCACGTACCGGTACTGGCCGGGTCCGACCGGCTCGTCCGTGGCGCCGATCGCCTGGGCCGCCGCACGGTCCAGGGTCGCCGCGGCCTCGGCGGTGGCCGGCGCCGGCCCGCGGCCGAACGACACGGTCTGCACAACCAACCCCGCCGCCACCAACACCGCCACAGCCGCCGCCCCAAACACCCAGCGCCGCTTCGACCTCTCCACGCCGCCAGCCACGCCCGCTTCGCCCACGCCGGCGGTCTCCCCTACGCCAGCGGTCACGCCGGCCTCCTTCGAACCCGCAGCCACGTCGTTCTCCCCCTCTTCAGTGATGTGAAGAAGCGCGGCCCTGGCTCGGGCCAGCGCCTTCTCGCCGTCGCGGTCGGCGTCGGCGTTGAGGGCGTCCAGCGCGGCGTCCAGCTCGTCTTCGGTCCAGATGCGGTGGATGTTGTCGTCACTCATCGCCGGTCCTCGCGTCGGTCTCGGAAGCGTGGGCGCGCAGGCGGCGCCGCACGCGGTGCAGCCGGGAGCGGACGGTCCCGACCGGGATGCCGAGGGCCTCGGCGACCTCGTTCGAGTCCAGCCCGGCCCAGCTGGTCAGCAGCAGGACGTCCCGGTCGCCCGGGTCCAGCCCGGCCAGCGCGCCGGCCAGCAGCCGGGTCCGCGCGGCGGCGTCGACCTGGTCGGCGACCCGGCCGCCGTGGTCCTCGCCGCCCGCGGTGGAGCCGGCCGCTCGGGCGGCGGCGGCCAGGCCGCGCACCTCCTGGCGCACGTGGCGGCGCAGCAGGTTGGTCGCGATGCCGTACAGCCAGGAGCGGGCCGTGCCCCGCTGCGGGTCGTAGCCCGTGCGGGTCTGGTAGGCGACCAGGAACGTCTCGCCGACCAGGTCGTCGGCCAGGTCGCCCACGCGGCGGGCCAGGTACCGGTGCAGCGACCGGGCGTGCCGGTCGAACAGCTGCCCGAAGACCCGGCTCGGCGTCGGCCCGGCCAGATCCGGCCGATCCTCCGCGCCCGCCACCTCCGACACCACCTCCGACACCGCGCCACACACCGCGCCCGACCCCGCACCAGACATCGCGCCCGAGACCGCACCCGACGCCGCGCCCGGCACCCCGCCGAACATCTCGCCGGACGCCGCACCAGACGCCCCGCCGGACACCGCGCCAGGCACCGCGCCCGAGGCCGCACCAGACGCCGCATCGGACCCCGTGCCCGCCGTCGTGTGTTGGGTCATCGTCCTCACACCTGGTGTTGCCCGCAGCCGCTCCCCACGTTCACGGCGACTGAGCGTGACACCTCTTTCACCGAGTGGCATTGATCCGTTCGGCCTAAGCTACCGACATGGTCACCGTTGAGACCGTTCGACCGCCGTAGCGATTTCACGGTGGTGGCACGCGGCCATCGCGTTGGTCGTGCTCGCCTCGCTGTGCATCCAACTCGTCCTGATCTTCACCGGGGGCGCGGACGCCAACTCCGGGCAGACCACCGGCGGTCTCGGGGTGCGGTTGTGGCGGCTGTTCAGCTACTTCACGATCCAGAGCAACCTGATCGTGCTGGTCACGGCCGCGGTCCTGGCGTTGCGGCCGACGCGGGACGGGCCGGTGTGGCGGGTGGTCCGGTTGGACGGGCTGCTGGGCATCCTCATCACCGGACTGGTGTTCGCGATCGTCCTCGCCCCGCAGGTGCACCTCACGGGCGCGGCGCTGGTGGCGACCATCGGGTTCCACTACATCTCGCCGTGGGCGACGATCGGCGCGTGGTTGGCCCTCGGCCCGCGTCCGCGCATCACGTGGGGGACGGTGGCGGCGGCGTTCGTCTGGCCGGTGGCGTGGCTGCTCTACATCTTCACGCAAGGCGCCTTCACGCGCTGGTACCCGTACCCGTTCCTCGACGTGACCAAGTTGGGCCTGGCCGACGCGCTGCGCAACGCCCTGCTGGTGGTCGCCGTGGCGGTGGTGTTCGCGGTCGTGTTCAAGCTGCTCGACGAGCGCCTGCCCGCACCACTGCGCTAGCGAACGCGGCGGCACGGGCAGGCGGCACGGGCAGGCGAAGGGTCCGACCGGTCAAGCGATGGCGGGCTTGAGCACCTCCTCGCACCACTGGCGGAACGTGGTGGGCGTGGTGGACTCCGGTGTGCGGGGTTCGGCGTTGTCCAGGCCGTTGTCCTTGGCGCGCATCATCTCCGCCATGCCGCGCGCGAACGGCGCGGACATGCCGACCTCCACCATCCGCGCCTCGAACGCCGCCTCCGGCACCTGCTGGTAGCGCACCGGCCGGCCCAGCACCTCGGTCATGACGGCGGCCAGGTCGTGCTGGGACAGGTCCTCCGGCCCGAGCACGGGCACGTCCTCACGCCCGTGCCACGAGTCGTCCAGCAGCAGCCGCAGGGCCACGTCGGCGATGTCCCGCGTCGCGCACAGGGGCAGCTTGCGGTCACCGGACAGCATGTCGAAGAACACGCCGTGGTCCCGGATGGTCTCCGCCTGCCGCAGCAGGTTGTCCATGAAGGACGGCATGGTCAGCGACCGGTAGTGCACGCCCGTGTCCGTGATCAGGTCGTCCATCGCCAGCGACGCGGTCACCAGCCCGGCCTCGCCGGCCACCGCCGACCCGCGTCCCAGCGCCGACACGCCGACGACCCGCCGGACGCCCTGCTCGGTGAACGCGCGGCACGCCGCCTCGGTGAACCCGGCGTAGGCGGCGTGGACGTCCGTGGCCCGCCGGTCCGGCGCGACGACCCAGTACACGGTGTCCGCGCCGGCGAAGGCCTTGGTCACGACGTCGGGATCGGCGTGCGACCCCGCGACGACCTCCACCCGCTCGCGGACGTCGTCCGGCAGGCGGGACGGGTCGCGGGCGATGACGCGGACGGGTGCGCCCCGGTCGAGCAGGCCGCGCACGACCCTGCGGCCGGTGTTGCCCGTCGGTGTGGTCACGACGATCATGCCGATTGTCTCCAGTGCGTTTCGTTGGGGCACAACGAGATCGAGTCAACAGGCGGACAAGGCGGAGCTGAAGGACCGATCCGGTCCGCGTTGATACCGTGCGGGTATGGACGACCTGGAGGTCCGCCAGCTTCGGTATTTCGTCGCGGTGGCCGAGGAGCTGCACTTCGGCCGGGCGGCGCGGCGGCTGGGCATGGCGCAGCCGCCGCTGTCACGGGCCATCCGGGACCTGGAACGCACCCTCGGCGTCCGCCTGCTCGACCGCACCACCCGCCACGTCGCCCTCACCGCCGCCGGCGAGGTCCTGCTGCGCGAGGGCCGCTCCGCGCTGGAGGCCGTCACCGCCGCCGCCCGCCGAACCCGACACGCCGGCCGCCCCGCTCCCGTGCTGCGGCTCGCGCTCAAGGCCGACTTCGACGCCGGGCTGCTGCCCCGGATGATCGCCGCGTACCAACGGGAGCAGGGACTTCCGCCGGTCGAACTGGTGCTGGGCGGACGCGGTGACCAGGTCGCCGCCCTGCGTGACGGCCGGGCCGACGTCGCCCTGCTGCCCGGCCCGTACGACGACACCGACGTGGACGCCGAACCGCTGGTCACCGAGCCCCGCGTGGTCGCGCTGGCGGCCGGCGACCCGCTGGTCGACAGGCCGGAACTGCACCTGGCGGACTTCGCCGGCCGCACGCTGCCCGACGGCACCCCGGCCGAGCAGGACGGGGCCGGCCGGCCCGCGCGGGTTGGCCCGCGACCCCGGGACCTGGCGGAGATCTTCAACATGGTCGAGCTGGGCGACATGGTGTGGTTCCTGCCGACGTCCCTGGCCCGACGGCACCCACGCCCCGGCATCGCCTACCGACCAGTCTGCGACCTGCCGCTGTTCACGCTCTCCGTGGCATGGCCTCGGAACTCCCGCTCGCAGGCGGTCGCCGCATTCGTACGCGCGGCCACGGAGGTAGCCGACACCCACCCCGCAGCAGCCAATGCGAGCTCAGTGGCCACCGTCACCAGCTGACTGGATCGTTACAGTGCCGTCCTCCGTTTGGCTTCTCACCCGGTTGGGGTATCTGGGCGGAGCGTCAAACAGTCGGCGCCGGCGGTTCGGGCTGGATGAGGGCGGTTGGCGATGGCACTGGACTTCGAGGACGCGGCAACCAGGGTGTTGCGCGAGTACGTGCGGCTGGTCACGGCGGCGCTGGGGTTGAGCGGCGAGTGCTCCGTGGTGCAGGCAGAGCGGCCGGCGAGCGTGTACCTCGCGGTGGACGGTCACCTGCCCGGGTTCCCGGAGTACGACGCGGCGCTCGTGTGGGACGAGCGCCGGGGCTGGGCGGTGGCGGTCGAGTCCGGGGGTGCGCAGGACCTCGTGGTGCAGGAGCGCCTGCCTGGCGACGTTCTACCGCCGCCGGACGTCGTGGCGTCGTGGGCGACCGACGTGCTGCGCGGCGAAACGGTGCCACGACCGGTCAGCGACCTCACCCAGCGGCGGCGCACCCCCGCCACAGCAGGACTCTCGCGCACCGCATGAGCCGGCGCCCAGCGCGGGCGCTCTCAGTGCGGGCGCCGCGGGCGCTCAGCGCGGGTGCCCAGCGCACTTGACGGTCAGTTCGGACGCCACTCCTCCTGCCAGGAGTGCTGGGTGTCGTAGGCGGCGGCGAGCAGGCGCAGGGTCGCGTCGTCCGCCCCGGACTCCAGCTCCTCGCGCAGCAGCGCCGCCTTCTCCGCGAACGGAACGGTCGCGTGGTCGTGGTCGGCGGACTCCCCTCCGGGGAGCAGCAGCAGGCCACCGCCCTCGTCGGCGCGCACGATCCGCAGCCGGCCCCGGCCCTCGGCGTCCTCCAGCACCGACGACCCGCCCTCGGCCAGCCGCCGCTCGTCCTCGGCCAGGCGGTCCAGCACGAACTTCCGGAGGTCTTCCCTCGCGTCGACGTCCATGCCACCGGGGTTCCCTCCGGGCCGCCGTTTACGCCGGGGTCGTGCGGGTAGTCGGCCGGACATGAGCGACACGACGACCGTCGACCGGCTGCGCACCGCGCTGCGTGACGTCCGGTACCCGGCGGACAAGGCGCAACTGGCCGACCACGCTTCCCGCAACAACGCCGACGAGGACACGGTGCACGCCTTGCGCTCGATCCCCGGCGAGGTGTTCGGCTCGTTCGAGGAGGTCCTCGACTCGGTGGCGATCGACCAGAGCCGGGACGGCTAGGGCCGGTTCGCGGGCGGGTCGGCGCGGCGGGCGGGGTCCAGGCCCAGCTCGTCGGACTCCTCCGCGTCGGGCATCTCCGGGTCGCGGAACTGCTCGGCGTGCGTCGGGCCGCCCGCCCGCAGCTGGTCCTCCAGCTCGTGCTTGAGCTCGTCGTCCACCAAGGGACCGTGCTGGGTGCTCTCCCGTTCCACGGCACGTCCTCCTCGTCGCTCTCGGATCCTCTTCGGACACTCCGGGTACCCCGGCGGGGGCGGTAATCACCGACCCACCAGCTCGGTGAGGGCCTGGCGCAGCGCGGCCGGGTCCGTGCCCGCCCAGCCGACGTAGCCGTCCGGGCGGACCAGCACCAGGAGGCCGTCCGCGTGCGGCGCGACCTCGACGCGGTCCTCCCAGCCGCTGACATCGGCGTCACCCAGCAGGACGAACCGCTGCCCGCGCAGCGCCTCGTACAGGCGGCGGCCGTCGGCCAGCGGGCGGTCCGCGGCGCGGGTGCCGACCAGGTCGTGCGCGCCGGCGGGCTTGGGGTAGGCGTAGCCGACACCGCTGAGCTGACCGGTGGCCTTGCGCGCGATCGCCGGCACCGACAGCGCCAGCCGGGCGACGACACCCCGGACCGCCCGCCCCACCCGCGACTTGATCATGGCGGCCCGGATGATGCCCCCGCTGCTGCGCAGCACCGACCGGCCCACCGGGTGCCGTTCGGCCTGGTAGGTGTCCAGCAGGCGGTCGGGCGCGCCGCGCAGCACGGCGGCGAGCTTCCAGCTCAGGTTGGCCGCGTCCTGGAGGCCGGTGTTCATGCCCTGGCCACCCGCCGGCGAGTGGACGTGCGCCGCGTCGCCGGCGAGGAACACCCGGCCGACCCGGTAGTCCGGCGCCTGCCGCTCGTCGCTGTGGAAGCGGGACAGCCAGCGGGCGTCGTGCATGCCGAAGTCCGTGCCCAGGGCGCGTTTGGTCACCTCGCGGACCTCGTCCAGGGTGAGCGGCTCGTCGTCGCCGCGGGGGTGGCGGCGGTCCCAGGCGAACACGCGGTAGTAGCCGTCGCCGAAGGGCGCGATGAACGCGAACGCGTCCCCGACCCCGTTGACGGCGAGCAGTTCGGCGGGCGGCTCGGTGACCCGGACGTCCGCCAGCATGATCGACTTGAGCACGGACTTGCCCGGGAACGGCTGCCCGATCGCCTGGCGGACCGCGCTGCGGTACCCGTCGGCGCCGACGACGTACGCGGCCCGGTAGGTCCGGTCGGCGGTGGTGACGGTGACCCCGTCGGCGTCCTGCGCGAGGCCGCGCACCTCGGCGTTGTGCACGATCTCGACACCGGCCTTGAGCGCGCGCTCCCGCAGCAGTTCCTCAACGTGGTACTGCGGCGTGATCAGCAGGAAGGGGAACCGGCTGGGCAGCGCGCCCAGGTCCACCTCCACCCCGCCGAACAGCCGCACCTTGTCCACCGCCGCGCCCGTGGGCAGCAGCCGCTCCGCCAGGTCACGGGCGTCGAGCTGCTCCAACGAGCGGGCGTGGACGCCGAAGGCCCGGGACAGGTTGGACACCTTGCCGTCCCGCCGCTCCAACACCGTCACCGCGACACCGGCCTCCGCCAGGTCCCCCGCCACGAGCAGCCCGGTCGGCCCGCTGCCGACCACGATCACCTCGGCCATGACGCCCTCCTTCAGGTCAACGCTTGTTTGCCAACGCTTGTTGGCACCAAGGAGAGCACGCCACCGGTGGCGATGTCAACACTTGTTGGCCTACACTCGTTGGCATGACCACGACCAAGGCCAAGCGCTCGGACACGACCAAGGAGGCGATCCTCGCCGCCGCCCGCGAACGCTTCGCCGAGGACGGCTACGAGCGAGCCACGATCCGCGCCATCGCGGCGGACGCCGGCATCGACCCGTCGATGGTCATGCGCTACTTCGGCAACAAGGAGAAGCTCTTCGCGGCGGCGGCCGAGTTCGACCTGCGCTTGCCGGACGTCACGACCATGTCGAAGGACGAGGTCGGCCACCGCCTGGCGGGCCACGTCGTCGACCGCTGGGACGGCGACGAGACCCTGATGGCCCTGCTCCGGGCGGCCGTCACCAACACGGCGGCGGTCGAGCGGATGCGCGAGATCTTCGCCGCCCAACTGGGACCGGCGGTCGCGGCGGTCGCACCCGACGCGGTGGCCACGCGGGCGGGCCTGGTGGCCACGCAGGTGTTGGGGATCGCACTCACCCGGTACGTGCTGCGGTTGCCGCCGGTGGTGGCGATGGGGCGGGAGGAACTGGTGGCGTGGATCGGCCCCACCCTCCAGCGCTACCTGACCGACCCACACCCGACCGCGTGAACCGATCGCGTTCCGCGGCTAGTCGGGGCGCTTGCGGGACGCGCGCAGCTCGGTGGTCGCCGCCCGGTACGCCGGGGTGGCGTGGGTGAAGTAGTCGAAGAGGGTGTCCAGCTGGTCGTCCGTGTAGCGGGCGAGGACTTCGGCGATCTTCGCCCGAGCCGGCGCCACCACCTCGTCGATGCGGGCCAACGACTCCGGGACGACCTCCACGCGCACCTTCCGGCGGTCGGCCGGGTCGGAGGTCCGGCGGACGTAGCCGGCGCGTTCCAGGCGGTCGATCAGGCGGGTGGTGGCGCCGGTGGTGAGGCCGGTCGCCGTGGCCAGTTCGCCCGAGGTCAGGGGGCCGTCGAGGGAGATCTGGCTCAGGGCGTACCACTCCGTCGCGTGCAGGCCCGCGGCCTCGGCACCGGCCATCCCGTGGAGGCCCACCGCGTCCAGGTAAGCGCGGAAGACCAGGTGTCGGTCGGTTGCCATGAACCCTCCCGGTGCCTAGTATCTGCACACGTGCAGAGGTTGCACGTGTGCAGATACTGCATCAAGTACGAGGAGGAATCATGCCCGACAGCAACCGCGCCGCAGTGCTCTCCGTCCTGTCCGAACTGGTCGACGCGTGGGGCCGGCACGACGCCGACGCGTACGGCGAACTCTTCACCGAAGACGCCACCTACGTGACCTTCGTCGGCACGTGCTACCAGGGCCGCGCGGAGATCGTGGAGAGCCATCGGGCGCTGTTCGAGAAGTTCCTCAAGGGCACGCGGCTGGCCGACGAGGTGGTCGACGTCCGGTTCCTGTCTCCGGACACGGCGGTGGTGACGGGCCGCGGCGACACCTACAAGGGCGCACCGCCCAAGAAGTTGACCAAGGTGCAGACGTACGCCCTGGTGCGACAGGACGACCGGTGGCGGATCGCGGCCTTCCAGAACACCAAGCGCAAGCCGGTGATGGAGGCGATCTCGTTCCGCGTGGCGCCCGCGCTGCGTCCCACCGGGCGGACCGCGTGATCATCCCGCCTATGATTGTTCGAAAGGCACCGAACTTCGAAAGGACGTGACCCGGATGGCCGAGTCCCTGCGCGAGTTCAACCAGCGGCTGATCGCCGAGTTCCGCGCCAACGGCGGACGTGTCGGTGGCCGGTTCGAAGGGGGCGACCTGCTGCTGCTGACCACCGTGGGCGCGAAGAGCGGTCAGGAGCGGGTGTCGCCGTTGGCCTACACGCGGGACGGTGACCGGTACGTGGTGGCGGCCTCCTACGCGGGCGCGCCCCAGCACCCGGCGTGGTACTTCAACATCCTGGCCACGCCGAAGGTCACCCTGGAGGTGGGCGAGGAGACCTTCGAGGCGACGGCGACCGTCATCGAGGACCGGGCCGAGCGGGACCGGCTGTACGCGGGCATGGTGGCGTACTCGCCGCAGTTCGCCGAGTACCAGAAGAAGACCGACCGGGTGATCCCGATCGTCGTGTTCGAACGGGTCTAGTCGGCACCTCGGGCCGGCTCGGGCGCGACGTCGTGCAGGACGAAGGTGGCGAACCCGAGTTCACGCCGCAAGCCGCCGAGCCAGGTGTCACGGTGCTCGCGGGCGGCGGTCAGCGCCTGCTCGCGGTCCTCGACGGACCCGGCCGACCGCACGGCCCAGTCGACGAGCGAGCCGGTCCAGCTGAACTCGTAGTCGTCCCATTCGGTCGGCGTGCTGACGTGCCCGAAGGACGGCTCGAACCCGTGCCGCCGGAAGGCCCGCACCAGGCCGGCGAGGTCGGGGACGGAGTCGGCCGGGAGTCCGAGCGCGGCCACCGCCGCCGCGGACGGGGTGCCCTCCCAGATCATCTCGCCGATCAGCGCCTGACCGCCGGGGCGCAGGTGCCGCCGGACGGCGACCAGCATGTCCTCCAACCCGCCGAAGGCGTGCCGGGCGCCGACGCAGAGCACCACGTCGAAGAGCCCGTCGCTCCAGGTGGCGGCGTCGGTCTCGATCCAGCGGACCCGGTCGGTCAGCCCGCGTTCGCCGGTGCGCCGGGCGGCCGAGGCCGGCAGCGCGTGGTCGACCCCGACGCCCGTCGTCGCCGGGTGGTCCAGCAGCACCTGTTGCAGCCACTCGCCCTCGCCGCAGCCGAGGTCGACCACGCGGGCGCCGGTGGCGGGGCTCAACCAGCCGACCAGCTCGCTCACCCGGTCGGGCGCCACCGGCGCCGCGATGGGGTGGCGCAGGTGCGCGATGTCGAAGATCTCCGATCGGTCCACCCCGGCAACGCTAGTGCTCCCCGCGTGGGAGGCGATCATGACGGGTCGGTGCCGCCGGCGGCCAGCAGTCGGCGGCCCAGGGTGGTGACGGCGGTGCGGAGTTCCGGGCCGCGCACCACCCGGAACGGGGCGGGCACGGCGGCCAGCTGTTCGGCGTACCAGACCGGGCTGCTGGTGCTGCCGACCAGCAGCGTGGTCGCGGGGCCGGCCTCGGTCAGCCGACCCAGGATCCGCGGCACGCAAGGGGTGACCCGCGCGAGCGGCGCGTCGATGAGCACCTCCACCTCGTACTCCCAGCCCACCGCCAGGTGGTCCTCCAGCTCGGCCACCGGGTCCAGCCCGACCGGCGGGGTGAAGGTCTCCTCCAGCACGGTCACCGCCCGGACCCGGTCGACCCGGTACGCGCGCCGGGTGTCCGACCGGCGGGACCGGCACAGCAGGTACCAGCGGCCGTGGCGCACGACCACCGCCCACGGGTCCACGTCGGTGGTCCACTCCGACCCGGCTTCCGAGCGGTAGTCCAGGCGCACCGCGTGGTGGTCCGCACACGCCCGGACCAGGACCGCTGTGGTGTCGGGTGCGGGACGGGCGGCGGACCGGTCGGGGGCCGGGGCGGTCGTGCGGCGCACCGCCTGGGCCTGCGCCGCGACCGGTTCGGGCAGGGCGCGGATCAGCTTGCCCAGGGCGCTGCCCACCGCCTCGGTCGGGTCACCGGCGTCGTGGTGACCGTCCAGCACGGCCATGACCAGAGCCAACGCCTCCGTCGAGGTGAGCATCAGCAGCGACGGGCGCAGGCCCCGGCCCACCCGGTAGCCGCCGTAGGGTCCGCGCTCGGACTCGATCGGCACGCCCGCCTCGCGCAGGATCCCGACGTACCGGCGGGCGGCCCGCTCGGACACGCCGAGCTTGTCGGCCAGGCGGTCGGCGGTGATGCCTGGGCTGCCTTGCAGGAGTTCCAGCGCCAGCAGGGCCCGAGCCGTGGGGCTCAGGTCGGAGGAGGGAGGCACGGGTTCGCCAATCCGGAAGCAGAACGTCCGGAACCGAGCCTAACGTCCCCTTCCATGACCGGCGACACCACGATCCACGAGCCGCCGATGTCGGCCGGCGAGGTGGAGATGATGCTCTTCGCGCTGGAACGCTCCCGCGCCCAGTTCGCCTGGAAGGTCGGTGGGCTGGACGGCGACGCCCTGCGCAAGCCCCACCCGCCGTCCGCGATGACCCTGGGCGGCCTGCTCAAGCACCTGACCCGGGTCGAGGACCAGCGCACGGACCTGGACCTGCTCGGCCGGCCGATCTCGCCGCCGTGGGACAGCGCGCCGGACGAGGAGTGGGAGTGGACCTCCGCCGCCGACGACGACCCGGGCGAGCTGTACGCGCGGTGGCGGGCGGCGGTCGAGCGGTCCCGCGCCGCTTGGGCGGAGGCGCTCGCCGACGAGGGCCTGGACCGGCTCTCCGCGCACACCTACGGCGGCGGCGCCCGCCCCAACCTGCGGCGCGTCCTGTGCGACCTGCACGACGAGTACGCCCGGCACACCGGCCACGCCGACCTGATGCGCGAAGCCGTCGACGGCCTGGTCGGAGAGGACCCACCGCAGTGACCGGAGCACCCGCCGCGGTGACCGACGACCTCGTCGTCGTCCCGGCCAACCAGGCCGCGCCCGAGGACGTGGACGCGGTGTTCGGTACCACCGACGCCGGACACTGCCGGTGCCAGCGGTTCAAGGTGGCCGGCTGGATCTGGCGCGACACCACCGAGGACGAGCGGATCGCCCGGCTCTACCGGCAGACCGCGTGCGGCGAGCCGGACGCGCCGGCCACCAGCGGCCTGGTCGCCTACCTGGACGGCGAGCCGGTGGGCTGGGTCGCCGTCGAACCCCGCACGGCCTACCCGAAGCTGCGCGGCACCCGCGTCCCGTGGCTGGGGCGCGAGGAGGACAAGGACGACCCCGGCGTGTGGGCGGTGACGTGTTTCGTGGTGCGCAAGGGTTTCCGGGGCCGGGGCCTGACCTACCCGCTGGCCCGCGCGGCCGTCGAGCACGCGCGGGCCGGCGGGGCCAAGGCGGTCGAGGCGTACCCGATGGTCGTCCCGCCGGGCAAGCACATCACGTGGGGCGAGACGCACGTGGGCGTGCGGCAGGTCTTCGAGGAGGCGGGGTTCACCGAGGTCACGCACCCCTTCCCGCGCCGGGTGGTGATGCGGCTGGACTTCCCGTGACAGCTCACATCCGGGACCAGGCGACGACGAAGAGCACGACCAGCGCCACCACCACGACCACGCCGAGCGTGCCGCCCAGGACCAAGCCGGTGCCCAGCGCGCCCCGCGGCGACTCCAGCCAGACGAGCTTGAGCACGCAGCCGAGCAGGATCGCCCCGACCGCCACGCCGATGAACGCGTACGCGTACTCGCCGCCCTTCCAGCCCCACGAGCCGAAAGCGTTCGAGGAGTAGGCGAAGTACACGCCCACCAGCAGCGCGCACGGCAGCAGGAACCCGCCCACGCCCAGCAGCCGACGCCGGTCGATCTCCGTCATGACCGCGAGTCTGCTCATGCGCCCGTGTCGAGCGCATGAGCAGTTCTACGCGATCACGGCGTCGTGACGACCTGACCGGCCCACGACAGGCCACCGCCGAACGCGAACAGCAGCACGGGAGCGCCCGACGGCAGGTCGCCCCGGTCCACCAGCTTGGACAGCGCCAGCGGCACCGAGGCGGCGGAGGTGTTGCCCGACTCGACGACGTCCTGCGCCACCAGCACGGTCTCGGGCAGGTCCAGCTGCCGCACGATGGCCTCGATGATCCGCAGGTTGGCCTGGTGGGTGACGATCCCGGCCAGGTCCGCCGGGGTCAGGCCGGCCAGCTCGCACGCCTGGCGCACTACGGCGGGCAGTTCGCCGGTGGCCCAGCGGAACACCGCCTGCCCCTCCTGCGCGAACTTGGGGTGCCACTCGTCGACCAGGCGGACGGCGTCGCCCTTGGTCGGGTCCGAGCCCCAGGCGACCGGCCCGATCCCGGCCTCCTCGGAGGCGCTGAGCACGGCCGCGCCCGCGCCGTCGCCGAGCAGGACGCACGTGCTGCGGTCGGTCCAGTCGGTGAGGTCGGACATCTTCTCCGCGCCGATCACCAGGGCGTGCCGGGCGGCGCCGGCGCGCACCGAGTGGTCGGCGACGGCCAGGGCCGTGCAGAAGCCGGCGCACGCGTTGTTCAGGTCGAACGCCACCGCCGCCGGGATGCCCAGGCGGGCCGCGACCTGGGCGGCGACCGACGGGCTGCGGTCGATCGCGGAGCACGTCGCGACCGTGATCAGGCCGATGTCGGACGGTTCCAGGCCCGCGCCGGCCAGCGCCTTGGCCGCCGCCGCGGCGGCGAGGTCGGTGACCGACTCGTCGGGCGCGGCGATGCGGCGGGTGGCGATGCCGGTGCGGCGGCGGATCCACTCGTCGCTGGTGTCGACCATCGTCGCCAGGTCGTCGTTGGTCAGGACGCGGACGGGCTGGTAGTGCCCCAGGGCGGCGATGCGGCTTCCCGGCACGGTGTTCTCCTCGGCTCGAAGGTGGCGCCGAGAATAGCAACCGATCGGTCGGAAGCTAAGATGGAGGGCATGAGTCCGCGCAAGTCCGCCGCCGAAGCCCGCGGCACCCGGGAGCGCATCGTGGCGCGCGGGATGGCGCTCGCGTCCGTCGACGGGCTGGAGGGGCTGACCATCGGGCGGCTGGCCGCCGACCTGGGCATGAGCAAGGCCGGCGTGCTGGGCCACTTCGGCACCAAGCAGGCGTTGCAGCTCGCCGCGCTGCGGGCGGCCTCGCGGGTGTTCACGCGGACCGTGTGGGAGCCGGTCGAGCACGTCGAACCGGGCCTGCCCAGGCTGCGGGCGGTGTGCGGGACGTGGGCGGGCTACCTGGAGGGCGACCGCGACACCTTCCCCGGCGGCTGCCTGTTCACCACGGCCTCGATCGAGTTCGACGCGCGCGGCGGACCCGTGCGCGACTTCGTCGCCCGCCTGTTCACCGCGTGGCGGCGACGCCTGGCCGCCGAGGTCGGCACCGCCGTCGAGCACGGCGACCTGCCCGCCGACACCGACCCGGAGCAGGTCGCGTTCGAGATCTTCGGCGTGTTCTTCGCGCTGAACCAGGAGATCCACCTGTTCGGCGCCCGCGACGCCGTGGCCCGCACCCGCCGCGCTCTGGACCGCGTGCTGGCCGGCTAACGTGGACGGCGTGGGCACTGGATCGACGACACGGCGTCAGCAGCTCAGCGACTTCCTGCGTGCCCGGCGGGCGCGGATCACGCCCGAGGAGGTCGGCCTGCCCGCGGCCGGGCGGCGGCGCACACCGGGGCTGCGGCGCGAGGAGGTCGCCGTGCTCGCCGGGGTCGGGGTGTCCTGGTACACGTGGCTGGAGCAGGGCCGGGACATCCGCGTCTCGGGCGAGGTCCTCGACGCCGTCGGCCGCGCGCTGCGGCTGAGCGACACCGAGCGGGCGCACCTGTACGTGCTGGCCGGCCTGAACCCGCCGCGGGCGGTGGGCCGGGACCACGAGGTCACCCAGCAGCTGCGGCGGCTGGTGGACGCGTGGTCGCCCAACCCCGCCATCCTGCGCGACCGGTACCACAACCTGCTGGTGGTCAACGACTGCACGCGGACCGTGCTCGGCTACGACGACACCGACCACAACTGCCTGATCTCCTTCTTCACCAAGGCGCGCTACCGCGAGCCCCACGAGCACTGGTCCTCGATCGCGCCCGCCGTCGTGGCGTCGTTCCGCGCGGAGGCCGCGCACGCCCCCGACGACCCGGAGTTCCAGCGGCTGGTCGCGGAGCTGACGGCGGTGAGCCCGGAGTTCGCCCGGCTGTGGGCGCGGCACGACGTGGCCGTGCCGGGGCAGGCGGTGAAGGCGGTCCACCACCCGGAGGTCGGCGAGCTGCTGTTCGACCTGACCACCCTGACCGTCACCGACCACCCGGACTGGTACCTGGAGCTGTACCACCCGAGGCCGGGCACCGGGACCGCCGAGCTGGTCGAGCGGCTGTCCCGGCTCAGGGTGGTGGTGGCACACCCAGGTTGAGCGCGCACTGCCTCACCCGCTCGTCGGCGGCCAGGCTGGTTCCCATGAACCACAACCGATTCGACGGCAAGACCGCCCTGGTCACCGGCGGCACCAGCGGCATGGGCCTGGCGGTGGCGCGCCGCCTGGTCGCGGAGGGCGCGCAGGTCGTCGTCACCGGCCGCGACAAGTCCCGCCTGGACGCCGTCCTGGAGCCCGGCCTGCACGGCGTGGCCGGTGACGTGTCTTCTTCGTCCGACCTGGATGCGCTGGTGGAGGAGGTCCGCGCCCGCTTCGGCCGGCTGGACGTGGTGTTCGCCAACGCGGGCGTCGCCTCCTTCCAGCCCGCGCCGGAGGTCACGGAGGCGGAGTTCGACCGGGTGGTGGGCGTCAACTTCAAGGGCGTCTACTTCACCGTCACCAAGGCCCTGCCGCTCCTGGTCGACGGCGGCGCGGTCGTGATCAACGCTTCGTGGACCCTGCACCGGGGGATGGCGGACGCGTCGCTGTACGCCGCGACCAAGGCCGCCGTGCACAACCTCGCGCGGACGTTGGCGGCCGAGCTGGCGCCGAGGCGGATCCGGGTGAACTCGGTGAGCCCCGGGTACATCGAGACCCGGATGTACCACGAGAACGTGTCCCCGGACCTGCACGACGCCGTGGTCGCCGGGGTGGCGGCGGGTCGGCTGGGCACGGCGGAGGAGGTCGCGGCGGCGGTCGCGTTCCTGGCGTCGGACGAGGGCGCTTACGTCAACGGGCAGGACCTGGTGGTCGACGGCGGTGTCGTGGCGACGGTCGCCGGGCCGATGGCGTAGTTCACCCGTTCAGTTGATCTTGCGGGGCCTGCTCGTGCAGCTGGGGTGGGTGCGCGAGCAGACCCGGCTGGACCACCTCGGCCTGCGGGTGCGGGCGAACCTCGGCGTGTTCGAGTACATGCTGGGCGCCCGGCCGTTCGCGCTCCTGGCGCTGGCGGTCGTCGGCGTGCTCCTGGTGGGCGAGGCCGGTCAGCGGCTGCTCGCGGGTGGCTCCTGGCGGGGGCGGTCGTGGTGGCTGCGGCCGGCGCGGCGCCGGCCTCGCTCAGCCTGGTCGGCGCGGCGGAGCGGCACGCGGCGGCGCTGGGCGGCGAGGAGGCGATCGGCGCTTCCACACCGCCGCCTGGGTAGCCCTCCGCACCTCGTCGCGCCTGGCGGTGGACCCGCGCACGCACCTGGGGGGGTGTGCGTGCAGAAGACCGGCCTGCCCGGCGGTGGGCGGTGGTGCGGTTGGGCGCGTCGAACCGGCTCGAGTTCTTCTACGAGCGCGTGCCCGAGGGCGCGTGCCCGGCCGAGTTCCGCCCGCTGACCGCGCCCGGCTGAGGTGTCGGGCGCGCAGGGTGTCGGGCGCTGAAGTGTCAGGCCAACAGCACTGGGCAGGCCGAGTGGTAGAAGGCGGTTTTCGCCACGCGGCCCACCGTGCCGCCGTAGCCGCGGCCGATGATCAGCAGGTCTGTGTCGGGGGCGCCGAAGGCCTCGTGGGGGGCCCGTTGGTCGAGGAGGGTGGTCGGTTCGACGTCCGGGGCGATCGCGCGTAGGTACTTCGTCGCGTGGCGCAGTGGGGTGTCGTCCGGTTCGCCCACCTCGGCCACCCCGCCGAAGTGGAGGTGCAAGTGCAGCAGGCGCAGGCGGGCGGACCTCGCTCGGCAGGTCTCGGCGGCGGCCCGCAGGACCGCTCGGTCGGACACGCCGCCCACGGCCGCGGTCACCACGCCGGTGCGCAGGCGGGGCAGGCCGCGGACGACCACCAGCCTGCGCTCCGGGTTCTCGGCCGCCGCCGCGAGGCCGTGGAAGGGCTCGCCGCGCGAGCCGACCACGAGGGTGTCGCACTCCAGGGCGCGCAGCTCGTCCGGGCCGCCGCGGACGAACCGGCCGACCGTGGGGGTCCCGCCGACCACCACCAGCTCCGCCCGCGTGGCGGCGGCGTGCTCGACCGCCCAGTCCAGTGCGCGCTTGGCCGCCTCGGAACCGTCCAGACCGACCGCGATCGTCCGGCGGGCGCCGAACCGGGGAAGGGCCTCGACGGATTCTGCGACGACTCTCGACATGGCTCGCCTCGCGCGCGTGGAGGTGGTGTGGGGTATCGAAAACTCTGCCCCTCTTCGTCCCCGAATGCCAGGGCCGGCCACCCTTTCGGGTGTCAACTCGCGTGGCGTTCCAGGAACCTCGCCACGTCGTCCCCATCCTCGAGCGGCAACGGGTAGAGCGCCAACCGGTCCACGCCCAACTCCGCGTAGCGGTCGGTGGAGGGCACCTCGACCGGGTCGATCTGGAGGAAGTTGACCTCCAACCGGCCCAGCTCGGCGGGCCGTTCGACTTCGTCGGCCGCGCGGGCCAGGCCGCGCAGGTGGGCGACCAGGTCGTCCGGGCCGCTGCCGGTGCCGAACCAGCCGTGCCCGCGCGCCACCGCCCGGCGGAACGCGGCACGGCTGTGCCCACCCACCACGACCCGCGGACCGCTCACCGGCCGCGGGTGCGCGTCGAGGCCCCGGAAGGCCACGTGCCTGCCCTCGAAGGACACCGGCGCCGGATCGGTCCACAGTGCGCGCATGGCGTCGATGTACTCGTCGGTGCGCCCACCGCGCTCGGACAGCGGCACGCCCATCGCGGTCAGTTCCGGCTCCAGGTAACCGGCGGCGACGCCGAGCAGCAGCCGCCCGCCGGACAGCACGTCCAGGCTCGCCGCCTGCTTGGCCAGCAGCAGGGGGTTGCGCTGGGGCAGCACGAGCACCCCGGTGGCCACCTCCAGCCGCTCGGTCACCGCGGCGACGTGCGCCAGGTGCACCAGCGGGTCGAGGATCGGGTCCTCGGGGGCCATCGGGGACGCGGGCACCCGCGGGCTGGGCAGGACGACGTGCTCGCCGCACCACCAGGACCGGTAGCCCAGGTCCTCGGCCAGCCGGGCGAGGCGGGTGGTGTGCGGGATGGCCGCTTTGGCGTTGAGTCCGTAGACACCGAGTTCCACCCGGCGATCCTCGGCCGCGCCGGCCGGACCCGTCCAAGAGCGGCGGTTATAGCCTGCGGGCATGGGTGTGCACCTGCGCGACCTCCGGTACTTCCTCGCCGTCGCCGAGGAGCGCAGCTTCACCCGCGCCGCCGGGCGGCTGTTCGTGGCGCAGCCGACGCTGAGCAAGCAGGTCCGGCGGTTGGAGGCGGAGCTGCGGACGCCGCTGTTCGAGCGGGACCGGCACGGCGTGTCGCTGACGCCGGCGGGTGAGGCCCTGGTGCCGCACGCCCGCGCGCTGCTGGGCCGGTGGGACGACGCCCGCCACGACGTGGCCGGGGCGGCGCGCACGCTCACCGTCGGGTTCCACCTGCGCATCGGTCGCGGCCTGGTCCCCTCGGTCAGGGCGCGCATGGAGGGGTGGCGGCTGCGGTTCCGGCAGGTGTCGTGGGGCGACCCGGCCGCGGGGCTGGCGGACGGCGTGGACGTGGCGCTGGCCTGGCTGCCGGTGCCCGACGACGGCCGGTTCGCGTGGAAGGTCGTCAGCACCGAGGAGCGCTGGGTCGTGCTGCCCGCGGGCCACCGGCTGGCCGACCGGGCCGGCGTCCGGTTCGCCGACCTGGCCGACGAGCCGTTCGTCGCGCACCCCGCGTCGGCCGGGGCGCTGCGGGCGTTCTGGCTGGCCGAGGAGCACCGGGTGACGCCGGCCCGGGTGGCCGCCGAGGCCGAGAGCGCCGACGAGCTGCTGGAACTGGTCGCCGCCGGGGTGGGCGTGGCGCTGCTGCCCGCGGGCAACGCGGACACCTCGCCGCGCTTCGACGTGGTGTGCCGCCCGGTGACCGGACTGCCACCGGGCCGCCTGGCCGTGGTGTGGCGGGCCGGCGACCGGCGCGCGGTGGTGCGCGAGTTCGCCGAGTCGTGTTCCCGGTGCCTGTGCTACCCGGCGGACGGGGCCCTGTCGACGACGGTGTAGGGGTCGGGGCGGCGGCCGGCGCGGACGGCGTCGACGACCAGCAGCACGGGGAACACGGCGGTCAGGACCGCGCCGAGCACGACCAGGGCGGTCGAGCCGGTGGTGACGCCGAAGACGACCACGGTCAGGCCCAGCAGGTAGACGACGGTGAGCCCGACGGCGACGCCCAGGCGGCCGGACAGCCGCGGGCCGGGGCGCATGCGGGCCAGCCGGTTGGCCAGGCGCGGGTCCTCCCCGACGAGGTTGCGCTCGATCTCCTCCAGTGCGCGTTTCTCACGGTCCCTCAAGCCCATGACCAGCCACCTCCGCGCGCGGGGTCCCGACCCGTCCAGTATCACCCGAACAACCACCCCGTGCGCCAGGGTGGAATTGCTCTTGTTCGGGCCGAGTACCCCGCGCGAGCCGTGGTCGAACCCCGTGCCGCCGGTATCGGCCGCACGGGGTTCGACATCACGGCTTGAGGGTCACGCAGCCCAGGCGAGCGCCGGCGGTGCCGGCGTGGCCGGCGTGGGTCGCCGTCGTCTTCTCGTGGATGACGACGGACGCGGGCTTCCGGTCGCCGAGCTTCCACTCCACAGTGGACTTCGCGGTGCCGCCGCCCTTGTCGTCGGTGGTGAAGTCCAGCCAGATCTCGTTGCGCGGGTTGGCGTACTCGGGGTCGACCGAAGGGGTCACCGGGTCGGCCTTGTCCTGGAAGTGCGGACCGGCCGCCTCCCCCTTCTCACCGCACGCCTTGACGTGGGCGTGCGCGCCGTAGGCCCGGCCGGGTGGCAGCCCGGTGACCTTCAGCTCGGTGACGACCCCGTCCGGGGACGTCGTCACCACGACCTCGGCGGACGAGCCCGCCGGGACCAGTTCCGGGTTGTACGTGGTCGCCGGGGCGTCCGGGGACCACGTGGCGAACGCGCCACCGCCGCGCAGCGCCACCGACGGCGGCGGCGTGGACGAGGTGGTCGAGGTGGTGTTCTGCGCGCCGTTCGCGCCGCAGCCCGAGAGGGCGGCGGCGAGGGTCAGAACGGCAACCGTGCGTGTGCGGATCGCGGCCTCCTACACCGTGCGGGGACATCGCCCCGCGTTCCATACCTTGCTCGGCCCGACGAGGGCCTCTAGAGCCTGCGAATCCCCTCCAGCACCCGCTGGAGCATCTCCAGGTCCGGCATCGCGGAGATCGTCCGCGAGCGGAACATCAGGAAGTCCCGTTCGAGCAGGTCGCTGATCACCACCCGGGCCACGCCCAGCGCGAGCCCGACCTTGGCGGAGATCTCCGCGACCGACTGCGGCACGGCGCAGACCTCCAGCACCCGCAGGTACTCGGGGTTCAGCGCGTGCGGCTGCAAGCCGGTGGCGACCACGAGGGTGATCAGGTCCAGCTGGGGGCCGACCGGCTTGGTCCGGCCCCGGGTGACCTGGTAGGGGCGCACTAACGGGCCGGCGTCCTGGTCGTACCAGGCGTCCTCGTCGGTCACGACGCGGGCACCCCTCCCCCGGCGGCGACCGTCACGCGTCCTCACCCCGCGCCTGCTGCACGCCCTGCTGGAACGCCGCGAACCCGGCGCGGGACCGCTCGGGCTCCGGCTCGACGGCCGGTTCGAACAGCGGCAGCGACCCGGACACGCTGCCCAGCGACTCGCCGGGCGACCGGGCGGCCAGCGACTCGCCCGGGGTGCGGGTGGCCAGCGCCTCGCCGGGCGTGCGGCGGTCCAGCGGCGCGCGGCGCGGCTGCGGCGCGACGACCGGTTCCAGCGTGGTGGTCTGCTCCGCCGGCGACTCCTCGGCGATGAGGTCGTTGGGCAGCAGCACGACCGCCTGCACGCCGCCGTAGATCGACTCGCGCAGCGCGACCTTGATGCCGTTGCGGTTGGCCAGCTGCCCCACCACGAACAGGCCGATGCGGGTCTCCCCGGTCAGCGCCATCACGCCGAAGTCCGGCGGGCTGGACAACCGGCGGTTCAGCTCGGCCAGCCGCTCCTCCTGGATGCCCTGGCCCTGGTCCTCGATCTCGATGACGACACCGCGCCCGACGCGGGTGGCCACGATGTCCACGTGCGTCTCCGCCGGGGAGAACGCGGTGGCGTTGTCGACCAGCTCGGCCAGCAGGTGGATGACGTCGGCGACGACCCCGCCTGCCAGCTTCACCTCCGGCAGCGACCCGGTGTCCACCCGGCTGTAGTGCTCGGTCTCCGACACCGCGCCGCGCACCACGTCCAGCAGCGGCACGGGGTTGCGCCACTGCCGGCCGGGCCGCTTGCCGCCCAGGATGATCAGGCTCTCGGCGTTGCGGCGGCTGCGGGTGGCCAGGTGGTCGAGCTGGAACAGCAGCGCGAGCTGGTCGGGGTCCTCCTCGGTGCGCTCGGCCCGGTCCAGCACCTGCAACTGCTTGTGCACCATGACCTGGTTGCGGTGGGCCATGTTGAGGAACACCGACCGCACGCCCTGGCGGGTCTCGGCCTCCTCGGCGGCGGCGGACACCGCGAACCGCTGCGCCTTCTCGAACGCCCGCGCGACCTGGCCGATCTCGTCGTCGCCGTGGTCGAAGGCGGGCAGCTCGGACTCGACGTCCACGCGCTCGCCGCGCCCGATGCGCGCCACGACGTCGGGCAGCTTGCGCTCGGCCACCTCCAGGGTGTTCTTGCGCAGCGTGGTCAGGCGGCGGATCAGCGAGCGGGACTGGCGCAGGGCGACGACCATCGCGGCGATCGCGAGCAGCAGGATCACGCCGCCCGCGATCAGCGACGCGGTGAGCACCGTGCCGCCGCGCTCGGCCCCGAGGTCGGCGGCGTAGGTGGAGTGGGCGACGTAGAGCTTGAGCAGGCTCTCCGACACCGTGCGGTGGGCCTTCTCCCAGGCCTCGACGTCGAAGTCGGCGGGGTGCTTGCCCGGCCCCTTGGCCATGATCTTGTCGTCACCGGCGACGAGGGTCTTCCAGGGGTCGGTGCCCTTGAGGTTGGTGTAGTCCGTGCGCTCCTGGTCGGTCAGCCGGGGCACGATCGTCTCGATGAGCTCGTGGTAGGTGCCCATCTGGTGGGCCAGCTCGTGGTACTCCTTCTCGTCCAGGCCGCGCGTCATCGCGCGCTGCACCAGGACGTGCGAGCGGGCCTGGGCCTCCACCGAGCGCAGCAGCTCGGAGCTGATGGTCTGCTCGAAGGCGACCTCGCCGTCGGTGGCCGACCGGGCGATGCCCTGCACGCCCAGGCCGACGAAGTCGACCAGGTCGCCGTAGAAGTCGTAGACCTGGCCGGGGGTGACCGCGCCGAAGTCGGCCCGCTGGCGCATCTGCGGCAGGTCGCGGGAGGCGTCGCCGAGCAGTTGCAGGGGCTTGCGCAGCTCGTCGGGGGCGTCCTCGGCCAGGCGCTCGACCGTGGCGGACAGCTCGACCAGCGCGGTGTCGACGGCTCCGCGCTGCTCGGCGAGCTTCTTGCGGTCGGCGCCGGGGTCGTTGAGCTGGAGGGTGGTCAGCCGCCGCTCCTCCTGGACGGCGGCGATGACTCTCGAACTGGGGCCCAGCGAGCTGCGGACGTTGTCGGCGAAGGATCTGGTGCTGATCCCCTGGTAGGCCAGGTAGCCGGACAGGACGACACCCACGACCATGATCGCGATCGACGGGATGAGGGCGATGGCCAGGACGCGGGACTGGATCGTGCCCGATCCCCGCAGCCGCTTGAGTGTGCGCATGGACGACGTCTTCTCAACCTTCCCCGGCTCGTCGGCACGCAGCGGGATCGGTTCGCCATCACCGGATCGCGGAATCGCAACGACAACGAACGGCGGGCGCACGGCACTAAACGCGCCCTCAAGAGCGGAAATAACCCCGACAACGGCCGACAAGGCATCCGCAGGTTCCCCGAAGTCACCTGCGGTTCATTTGTGGTGACGCGCTGGACTGGTGTGCGGGGGCTTTTATAGCAGATCGCGCGGAGGCTATCTACCCCAGGGTAGGTAGTACACGTTGTTGACTACCTGTAGACCCTCAGTTACTCCGAACGGCGGATGGATCTACCCGCTTAGGGTTACCTAGAGTGTCGCGCAACCACGGCCAAAGGGACGCTGCGCGCTGTCCCGGGTCCGTCGGCCGCACCTGTTCGTGTGGATCCGCACAAAATCCGCAGCGTGCGCGTGCGATTGTCGACGGTTTTCGCGGTGGTAACCCCTGCAAACACCCTGCAATAGGTCTGGTGAGGAGTTCGGATGGCGAGCGCCGGCGGGCGGATCGACCCAGCGGACAAGTCGGACGAACGGTCGGAGGAGCCCAAGCGCGGGATCGGTCGGCGCAGATTCCTGACCTTCGCCATCGCCGCGCCGACGCTGGCCGTGGGCGGTTACGTCGGCTACGACGCCACCGACGCCGAGGCGCTGCCCAGCCTGCCCCAGCCGGCCGACCTGCTCGACCTCGGCGACGTGATCACGCTGGCCAGCCGGCCCACCGCGTGGACGATGGCGCTGCGCGTGGAGACCGACGGCACGGTCGTGTTCGAGCTGCCGCGCGCCGAGTCCGGGCAGGGCATCACCACCGCCGTGGCCATGCTGGTGGCCGAGGAGCTGGACGCGAAGCTGTCCGACGTGCGGGTGGAGCTGGCCGACGCCACGCCGGGCCTGCTGTGGAACCAGTTCACCGGCGGCTCGACCGGCATGCGCACGCTGTGGGAGCCGGTCCGCCAGATCGCCGCCGCCACGCGGGGCCGCCTGGTCACCGCCGCCGCCAAGCGGTGGGGCGTCGAGGCCTCCGCGCTGACCACCCGCGACTCGGCGGTGGTCGCCGCCGACGGCCGGACGCTGGGCTTCGGCGCGCTGGCCGTCGAGGCCGCCGCCACCACGGCCGCCCCGGTGACCGGGCTGCCCAAGGACGCCAAGAACTACAAGCTGATCGGCACGCCGACCGGCCGGGTGGACGCGCGCGACATCGTCACCGGCAAGGCCAAGTACACGATGGACATCGAGGTGGAGGGCGCGCTGGCCACGGTCGTCGCCCGGCCGCCCACGATCCGCGGCGCCGTGGTGTCGGTGGACGACACCGCCGCGCGGGCGATCCGCGGCGTGGTCGCGGTGACCCGGATCGACAGCGGTGTCGCGGTGAGCGCCACGTCGTTCGACGTCGCCCTCAAGGCGCGGGACGCGTTGAAGGTCACCTGGAAGGACGGGCCGGCGGTCGGGCTGTCCGACACGAACGTCCGGTCCAAGCTCCGTTCGGCGGTCGCGCCGCTGGTGGTGCCGGGCCTGCTGTCGAGCCACCTGGACGCCGAGTTCGACTTCGCGTTCGTGCCGCACGCGCCGATGGAGGTGCTCAACGCGGTGGCGGACGTGCGCGCGGACCGGGCCGAGGTGTGGTTCCCGTGCCAGTCGCCGATCGTGGCGCAGAACGAGATCGCGCGGGTCGTCGGGCTGCCGGTGGACAAGGTGACCGTGCACGTGACGCGGGCCGGCGGGTCGTTCGGGCGCAGGCTGTTCTGGGACCCGGCGCTGGAGGCGGCGGCGGTGTCCAAGAAGATCGGCAAGCCGGTCCGTCTCATGTGGACCCGGCAGGACGACACCAAGCACGGCCGGATGCGGCCCGCGTCGCACCACAAGATCCGCGCCACCCACCTGCTCGGGGACGTGCAGGCCTTCGAACACCGCATGGCCGCCGTGGAGACCGACCTCAAGCACGGGTTCGGCGAGATCGTCAGCGCGAGCGGCGCGGCGGTGTCCGGTCCGGCGGACGGGTTGCTGTTCTTCGGCCTGTCGGCGACCTGCCCGTACAACTTCGGCGTCGTCACGCAGGTGCTCAGCGAGGTGCCGATGCCGGTGCCCACGGGCAGTTGGCGGTCGGTGTACTCGGCGAACCTGCGGACTGCCGAAGAGATCGTGGTGGACGAACTGGCCGCCAAGCTCGGCCGGGACCCGGTGAAGTTCCGCACCCAGATGCTGAAGTCCGCGCGGGTCAAGGCGGTGCTGGCCAAGGTCGCGGCGGAAGGCCAGTGGGGCAAGGCGATGCCGGCGGGCTGGGCGCAGGGCGTCGGCGTGCACGAGGAGTACCGGTCGGCCACGGCGTGCCTGGTGGAGATCGACGCGCGCGACCCGAAGGCGCCGCGCGTGACCCGGGCGACCATCGCCGTGGACGTCGGCCTGCCGGTCAACCCGACCGGGCTCAAGGCGCAGATGATGGGCGGCTTGATGGACGCCATCTCGACGGTGTTGCAGGCCGGGGTGCACATCGACGACGGCCGCGTGCGGGAGGGCAGCTACGCCGACTTCCGCTACGCCCGCCAGAAGCAAGCGCCGATCAAGCTCGACGTGTTCGTCATGCCACCCAGCGGCCGGCCCGGCGGCGCGGGTGAGCTGGGCGTGCCCGCGGCGGCGGCGGCCGTGGCCAACGCCTACGCCCGCGCGACCCGCACCCGTCCCCGCAGCTTCCCGATCAACTTCTGAGGAGTTCCCGTGCCCACCTACCGGTTCTCCGTCAACGGCGAGCAGGTCGCGGTCGACGTGCCCGCCGACACCCCGCTGCTGTGGGTGCTGCGCGACCACCTCGGCATCACCGGCCCGAAGTACGGCTGCGGTGTCGGCGTGTGCAAGGCGTGCACCAGCCACATGGACGGGTCCGCGGTGACGCCGTGCACCGTGCCCGTGTCGGACTGCCAGGGCCGCAAGGTCACCACCATCGAGGGCCTGGCCGACGGCGACGACCTGCACCCGGTGCAGGAGGCGTGGCTGACCGAGGACGTCGCCCAGTGCGGCTTCTGCCAGCCGGGTCAGATCATGGCCGCCGCCGCGTTGCTGAAGAAGACCAAGTCGCCGACGGACGCGGAGATCGACGCGATCGAGAACGTCTGCCGCTGCGGCACGTACTGCCGCATCCGCGACGCCATCAAGCGGGCCGCCGCGGCCATGTGACCGGTGGTGGCGCGGGCGGTCGCCGTGGCCGCCCGCGCCACCACCGGATGCGGGAAAATACCGACGTGACCGCCCCGACCGACCCGCAGCCGTCCGCGCCGAGCCCTTCGATCGCCGTCCTGACCCTCGCGCGCCGGGTCGAGGCCGAGCTGACCGCCGCGCTCGCGCCGCTGGAGCTGACGATCAGCAAGCTCGGGCTCCTGGGCCACATCTCCGGCGTCCCGGGCGCGTCCTTCAGCGACCTGGCCCGCATGTCGGGCATCTCCGTCCAGTCCGTGCACGGCGGGGTGAAAGCGCTGGTGGCGGCGGGCCTCGTGCAGGACCGCACGGCACGCGCCGGGTCCGCTTCCACGATCGAGCTGACCCCCGAGGGCACGCGCCTGCTGCGCACCGCGCGGGAGAAGGTGTCCGAAGTGGACGAACGACTCTTCGGCCCGGACGCCGACCCCGCGCACCGGGAGGCCGGCCGGGCGGTGCAAGCGACGTTCCCGGCCTGACCTTCAACCTGGCTGAAGCCTGCGCTAGGCTTCAGCCAGGTTGAAGGTTGGAGGCTTGATGACCACGTACGGACTGCTCGTCTTCGACGACGTCGAGGAACTGGACTTCGTGGGTCCCTGGGAGGTGTTCACGGCCTCGGCGCTGGTCCGCGCCGCCGGGGACAGCGCGGTGCTGGTCGCGGAGAGCCTCGACCCCGTGCGGTGCGCCAAGGGGCTGCGCGTGCTGCCGGACCGGACGCTGGCCGACCACCCGCCGCTGGACGTCCTGGTCGTCCCGGGTGGTCGCGGCGCCCGGCTGGTGCAGACGCGCAACCCGGTGGTGACCGACTGGATCGCCGGCACGGGAGCGCGGTGGGTGGTCGGCGTGTGCACGGGCGCGTTCCTGCTGCACGCGGCGGGCGTGACGCGTGGGCGGCGGGTCGCGACGCACTGGGAGCACGAGCGGGAGCTGGAAGACCTCGGGGGCGTCACAGTCGTGCGGGACGCCCGGTACGTGGTCGACGGCACCCTGCTGACCAGCCAGGGCGTGTCCGCGGGCATCGACAGCGCCCTGTGGCTGGTCGGGCACCTGCACGGCCGCGACCACGCGCGCGAGGTCCGCCGCACGATCCAGTACGACCCGTCCCCGCCCTACACCGCCGACGAACCGCTGCCCGCTCGGGTCAGCGGGTAGGCGCACGGCCGCCCGCTCAGGTCAGCGGGTAGTCCATCTCCACGCCGTCCAGCACCACGCCGTCGGGTAGCGGCACCCGGGTCCGGCGCACCTCGCGGAAGCCGAACGACCGGTACAGGGGTTCGCCGGGCAGGGTCGCCATCAGCACCAGCGACGTGAAGCCCTCCGCCCGCGCGGCCTCGGCGCACCGGTCCAGGATCGCCCGGCCCAGCCCGCGCCGGGTCCAGTCGCCGCGCACGAACATCGCGCGGACCCGGGCGGGCTCGGTGGCCGGGTCGAGCAGGCGGTCGTCGGACGCGCCCGGCCCCGACCCGGTGTAGAGCTTGTCGCGCTTGCTCCAGCCGCCGCACGCCACCACCTCGCCGTCCACCTCGTGGACGTAGTAGGTGCCGTCGTCGATCAGCGCCGTGTCCGGCACGGTCAGGTGGCGCGCGGCGGAGGCCGTGGCACGTTCGTCGTGGAAGTGCGGGAAGACGTCGAGGACCGAGTGCCGCATCAGCTCGCCGATCGCCGGCACGTCCGCTCTCGTCGCCTCACGCAGTCCCACGGCGGGGGATCATGTCACGTGCCCTGGTGCAGGCACAGGTAATTTCCCTCGGAGTCGCAGAACCAGGCGGCCTTCTCGCCGTTCATGTCCGCGATGTGGTCCACGGTCTTGATGTCGGGCGTGTCGTAGTCCTCGAACCGCACGCCGCGCCCCTCCAGGTCCCGGATCTCCCCGGAGATGTCGTCGACCTCGAAGCTGAGCACGGTGTGCTTGGTCTGCGACCCCTCTTCGGCGGGCAACAGGCTCAGCGCGTTGCCGTGGCCGAGGTCGAACGTGCGGCTGCCGTCGGGCAGGCTCCCGGTCTCCCTGAGGCCGAGCCGGTCGGTGTAGAAGCGGGTGGCCCGGTCCACATCGGAGACGGGCAGGACGGTCGTGGTTCTCGTATCGGTGAGCATTCGAGTACCTCCTCCAGACGGAGCAATCGTCCGCCCGAACGGGCTACTCGGCAACGCGTGTTCGCGTTCCGTAAGAACCGAGGTGCGTGCGGAACCACCCGGCGGCGAGCCGGGCCACCTGGTCGAGCGCGCCGGGCTCCTCGAACAGGTGGGTCGCGCCCTGGACGACCTCGATCGCCCAGCGGCCCCCGAGCCGCGCCGCCGCCGCGCGGTTGAGGTCGAGCACCTGGTGGTCGGCGCTGCCCACGATGAGCAGCGTGGGCACCTGCACCCGGCTCAGCGCGGCGTGCGCCAGGTCCGGCCGGCCGCCCCGGGACACCACCGCCCCGACCGGCACGTCCGCGGCGGCCACCAGCGCGGCGGCGGCCCCGGTGCTCGCGCCGAACAGCCCGACCGGCAGACCGGCGGTCTCGTCGTTGTCCCCGCACCAGCGCACCGCGTCGACCACCCGCCCGGCGAGCAGCCCGATGTCGAACCGCAGCCGCCCGGTGCGCACGTCGACGCGCTCCTCGTCCGGGGTGAGCAGGTCCATCAGCAGGGTGGCCAGGCCCTGGCCGCGCAGGTACGCCGCCACCGCCCGGTTGCGCCCGCTGTGCCGGGAACTGCCCGAGCCGTGCGCGAACACCACCACGCCCAGCGGGCGCGGCGGCACCCCGAGGTCACCCGCCAGGCCGCCGTCGACCCGCACCGCGACCGGGTTCTCCATGAGGGTGGAGTTCACGGGTCGCCCGTGCGCCAAACGTGTAGCGGCCCCGGACAGCGGGTAACCCGGGAACTTCCGCCGATGCCGGGGAGTTTTCCGCCGATGCCGGGGAGTGAGGACCGTGCGGAACCGACACGACCGGCTCTTCCGGGACCGCCGCGACGCGGGACGGGTGCTGGCCGGACTGCTGTCCCACTACCGCGACCGGGACGACGTGGTCGTGCTGGCGTTGCCGCGCGGCGGCGTGCCGGTCGCCTACGAGGTGGCGCGGGCGTTGAGCGCGCCGCTGGACGTGTTCGTCGTGCGCAAGCTCGGGTTGCCACGCCAGCCCGAACTGGCGATGGGTGCGCTGGCGTCCGGGGGTGTGGTCGTGCTCAACGACGACATCGTCCGCCAGGCCCGCGTGGACGAGGGCACTTTGCGCCGCGTCACCGAACACGAGCTGAAGGAACTGCTGCGGCGTGAACGGGCTTACCGGGGTGCCGCGGACATGATCGACGTGGCCGACAAGACCGTGGTGCTCGTGGACGACGGCCTCGCCACCGGTGCCAGCACGCGTGCCGCGGTTCGGGCGTTGCGCCGGCTGCGACCCGCCCGGCTGGTCGTGGCCGTGCCGACCGCGCCGGAGTCCACGTGCCGGGAGCTGGCGCGCGAGGTCGACGAGATGGTGTGCGCGACCACCCCGCCCGACTTCATCGCCGTGGGCGGGTCATATATGACCTTCGGGCAGACCACGGACGACGAGGTCCGGTCGCTGCTGCGCGGCGCCGAGGGGACGCCCGTCGCGGACACCACCGTCGCGGTGCTGCGGGCGGACGCGGTGCCGGCGCCCGGCGGGGTGCTGCCCGACGACGTGCTGTTCGACCTGGTCGGGGACGCCGGGCTGGTGCTGTTCGGGGAGGCGTCGCACGGGACGCACGAGTTCTACGCCGCTCGGGCCACGATGACCCGGCGGCTGGTGGAGGAGAAGGGGTTCCGGGCGGTGGCCGTGGAGGCGGACTGGCCGGACGCCTACCGCGTCAACCGGTACGTGCGGGGGGACGGGGAGGACGGCGACGCCGAGCAGGCGTTGCGCGGGTTCTAGCGGTTCCCGGCGTGGATGTGGCGCAACACCGACGTGCTGGGGTTCGTGGAGTGGCTGCGTGCGCACAACGAGCGGGCGGAGGAGCCGGTCGGGTTCTACGGGCTGGACCTGTACAGCCTGCACCGGTCGGCGGCGCAGGTCGTGGCGTACCTGGAGGGCGTCGACCCGCAGGCCGCCGCACGGGCGCGGGAGCGGTACTCGTGCCTGGAGCACGGCGAGGACGGCCGTGCCTACGCCAGGGCAGCGGCTTTTGGCGCCGGCGAGGACTGCGAGCGCCAGGTCGTGGAGCAACTAGTCGAGCTGTGCTCAACAGGCGCTCCCAACAACGATCACTCCCCCAACGATCGTTTGTACGACGATCGTTCCTCCGACGAACGTTTCCACGCCGAGCGCAACGCGCAGCTAGTGCGGTCGGCAGAGGAGTACTACCGGACCATGCTGGGCGGCCGGGTGTCGTCGTGGAACCTGCGCGACCGGCACATGGCGGAGACTCTGGAGGCGCTGCGCGACCACGTGGACGGAAAGATCGTGGTGTGGGCGCACAACTCGCACCTAGGTGACGCACGGGCGACCGAGTTCGCGTCCCGCGGCGAACTGAACGTCGGCCAACTGGTCCGCGAACGACACCCCGACAACTGCCGCTTGATCGGCTTCACCACCCACACCGGCACCGTCACCGCCGCCGACAACTGGGGCGACCCGGCAGACCGCAAACGCGTCCGCCCCGCCCTACCCGGGAGCGTCGAGGAGCAACTCCACGAGGTTGGCACCGACTTCGCCCTGATCTTCCCGACCGCCCCGCGCAGCGCACGAGTGCTCAGGACCTCCCGCTTGGAACGAGCCATCGGCGTCATCTACCGCCCCCACACAGAACGCCACAGCCACTACTTCCGCGCCCGCCCAGCAGACCAGTTCGACGCCCTGATCCACATAGACCGCACCACGGCCCTGGAACCCCTGGAACGCACCCCCCAGTGGAACCGCGCCGACCTCCCCGAAACCTACCCACACGCAGTCTGAGGCCACGCCCACCACCACCCCCGCCAAGATCCTCGCCTCGGCACACGCCCAAGACTGTCGGTGCCGCGTGGGACAATGGAAGCGGGGGCCGGAGGCCGCGCCCAGCCAAGCGCAACCACGCCCAGCTAAGTGTGACCGTGCCCAGCCGACACACAGGCCACCGCAGCCGGGCCAGCCGCACTCAAGCCACCACGGCGAGGCCGGCACCCACGCCACCACGGTCAGCCGCACCAGGCCACCGCAGCCGGGCCTGCCCAGCACCCAGACCACCCCGGCCCAGCCAGCACCCAGGCCACCGCGGCCGGCCGCGCTCAGGCGACCGGCCGCGCACGCGCTCCCTCAGACCGCCGGACCCGGATCCCGGGCCGCACTACCCGCCGACCCGCCGGCCTCGTCAGCCGACTGCCCACGCCCCACCGCCTCGGCCGCGTCCTCCGCCGCCACCGGATCCCGAGCCGTGTCCGGCTCCTCCTCCGCCAGCCGGTCGTCCAAGGGTCGCGGGTGGGCCTGTTCGTAGGGTGTCGTCCCGTACTTGTCCGCGCCCGACCACCGCTCCGGCGGGTCCATGCCGGCCTCCAGCGGGTCTACGTGCAAGCGGTCCTCGTCCAGGTCCTCGGCGCTGTTCAGTGCCGCCGGGTCGGTCTCGACCGAGTCCGGCGCACCGGTGTCCTGAGGCGCCGCGTAGGACGCCAGGTCGTCGGTCCTGTCGTCGCCAGTGCTCATGCTGTGCGTGTACCCGTCCGCACGCGCCTCAACCCGATCAAGACCGCCGCGTACCCGCCCAGCACCGCCAACCCCGCCCACCACGGCAGCGGGAAGTACCCACCGGCCGGCGCGTAGTACTCGACCACCTGCGGGTACGCGACCCGCGTCCCCACCACGGAGAACCCGGCCGCCGGCGTCACCCGCAACAACCACTCCAACCCCGGCACCACCAACGCCACCACATACGGAACCACGACGGTCCCCAACGCGACCGCAACCGCGACCCACCGCCGCACCAACCCCCGCAACGCCCACGAGTACGCCGCAACCAACGCCATGAACACCCCGACCCCGAGCACCACCCGCGCAACGGTCAGCCAATGCACCCCCTCGACGAACACCACCGCCGCACCTGCTCCCACCACCCCCACCACGAACGGCCACCGCACCGACCACACCACCAGCACGACCACCGCCAACACCAACCCGACCAACACGCCCGCCAACGAAGGCCCCGGCAGCGGCCCGATATCACCCGTTCCAGTGACGGTGAACGTCCCGTCGGCCTCGACCCCGCCGGCGGCCCGGTGGAACTTCTCCCAGTCGGTGGTCCCCGTCTCCCCCACCGTCGCACTCGTCCACGACGCCGCCGGTCCGTCCACCACCACGTGGTCGAACACCCCGGTCGCCTGTGTGAACCGCATCTGGGACCCGCCGTCCCGCACGGTCAGGTCCCACGGCGACGTGACGAACAGGCCGACGAGGACGGTGTCCGGCAACGCCAGCCGCACCGATCCGACCCGCGTCCACGACACGCCGTCGACGGAGTCCTCCCCCGTGACCACGTCACCGTCCCGGCTCAGCCGCAGCCACCGGGCCGTCGCCGAACCGGCGGTGTCGTGGACGTAGTCGTGCTGCATCCGCACGCCGTGCGCGCCGGTCAGCATCAGCGCCGCGTAGGTGGAACCCTGCGTGACCCCGTCCTTGAGGATCACACCCGCTTTGGCCCACGGCACCAGGCCGGGCACGATCTGGTCGTGACCGGGTGGCGGGTAGGTGATGATGCCTTCCATCGAGGCGACGCGCGCGGTGATGGAGCCGTGGACGCCCAACGGCCGGTGCATGAAGGAGAACCGGTCGCTCACCGGTGTCCCGTCCGGTCCGACGGGATCGGTTGGGCAGGCGACCTCGACGTTCCCCTCACTGCACGACGAGCGGTCCAGCAGCGGGAGGAGGAGTCCGGGCAGGGCGATGAGCAAGAGCGCGGCGACGGCCGCGACGACTGGGGTTCGCACGAGGTCCGGTTCTACGGGCCGCGCGGTGACACGGGCCGAACCGCCGCTGTCACACCGTTGTTAGGTCGGTCGGGGCATGCTGACGGGCATGTTGCGCGGCCGGACGACGGTGGGACTGCGGTTCACCGTGCTCTACACAGTGGTGTTCCTGGTGTCCGGGGCGGCGCTGGCGGTGCTGATCAACCTGTTCGGCGGGGACATGACCAGCGTGGGCCCGGCGGGCGGGCCGCCGCCGGACCCGGGTTGGGAGCAGGCCCGGTCCCGGCAGCTGCTGGTCGGCACGCTGGTCGCGCTGGCCGTGATGGCGGCGGTGTCGGTGCTGGTGGGCAAGGTGGTCGCGGGTCGGGTGCTGCGGCCGTTGCGGACCATCACCGCGGCGACCCGACGGATCACCGCCGAGAACCTGCACGAGCGCCTCGCGGTCACCGGTCCGGCGGACGAGGTCAAGCAGCTCGCGGACACCGTGGACGACCTGCTGGAACGCCTGGAGACCTCCTTCGCCGCCCAGCGCGGTTTCGTCGCCAACGCCTCGCACGAACTCCGCACCCCGCTCGCGACGATGCGGGCGTCCCTGGACGTGGCGGCGGCCAAACCCGAGGCACACCCCCACACCGTCGCCCTAGCCGACCGCGTCCGCACCGAGTTGGACCGAGTCGACCACCTCCTGGACGGCCTGCTCACCCTGGCCCGAGCCGGCGTCCCGACCGACACCGCTCCCGTGTCCCTGGCCGCCCTCGCCACCGACGCCTTGGACGCCCGCGCGACCGACATCACCGCGAAACGCCTGTCAGTGCACAAAGATCTCCACCCAAGCCCAACCCACGGCAACCCGACCCTGCTGGCCCGCCTGGTCGACAACGTCGTGGACAACGCCGTGCGCCACAACGTCGACGACGGCTGGATCAAGATCACCGCCGGCGCGTCCCTGATCGTGGAGACCGGCGGCCCGGTCCTGGCCCCGGCCGACGTCACCCGCCTGGGCCGCCCCTTCCAACGCCTGGCGAACCGGACCGGCTCGGACACCGGCTCGGGCCTGGGCCTCTCGATCGTCGCCGCCATCGCCACCGCCCACCACGGCTCCCTCTCGATCACCGCCCGCCCGGAAGGCGGCCTCCGGGTCACCGTCCACTTTGGACCAACCGCATGAGGATCTTGGTGGTCGAAGACGCGCGAGCGCTCGCGGAGGTAGTCGCCGAAGGCCTGCGGGACCAAGGCATGGCGGTGGACCTGGCACACGACGGCCTCACCGCCGCCGCCAAGCTGGACGTGACCGACTACGAGGTGGTCATCCTGGACCGCGACCTGCCCGGCCTGCACGGCGACGACCTGTGCCAGGTGATCACCGCGGCAGACGACCGGCCGATGGTCCTCATGCTGACCGCGTCGGGCACACCGGAGGAACGCGTACGCGGCCTGACCCTGGGCGCGGACGACTACCTGTCCAAGCCGTTCCACTTCCCCGAACTGGTGCTGCGCGTGCAAGCCCTGTCCCGCCGCCGCCCGTCCGCCCGAGCCAGGACGCTGCGCGTGGGCGGCGTCGAACTGGACCCGGTGCGACGGACGGCGACCCGCGACGGCGTGCCGCTGGCGTTGTCGGTGAAGGAGTTCGCGGTCCTGGAGGCGCTGCTGCGGGCATGGCCGGGTTTCCTGAGCGCGGAAGGCCTGCTGGAGCGGGTGTGGGACGAACACGCCGACCCATTCACCAACACGGTGACCGTCACCATCGGCCGCCTACGCCGCAAACTCGGCTCACCCCCGGTCATCACCACAACTCCGGGCGTGGGCTACCGACTCACCGACCAGCCCTAGAAGACCCACCACTCGACCGCCGCGCGCTTTCCCGCCAAAGGCGGCACGCCCGAAGGGCGGAAAGCTCTTGCGTTCCGCCAAGCGGCAGCGACCACGGGAAGGGCCTCGGTTTCTTTCCCCGTCCGGCCTGGGCGAAGCC
>NZ_JBBEGC010000072.1:6118-36362 GCF_037401995.1 Saccharothrix sp. CCNWYY140 | reverse complement strand
GGCCATACGGTGGGGGAACCGAGGCCCTCCACTTGTAGGTAACACCTACCGCGCGCTCCGCGCGCGAAAGGCGCGCTGCGCGCGCGAAAGGCGCGCTGCGCGCGCAAAAGCGGTGCCGCGCGCGCAGCGAAAGCCGTGTTGCGCGCGCCGAACCGTTCCTGGGTGGTGATTATGCTTCAGCTGGCGATTTCGAGTGTGGTGCGTGCGTCTGCCTTGACCGTCGGCCATTGCGTCGGGTCGTCGCCCAAAGCGGCCAGTTCGGCCACCTGCTGCCGGCACCAAGGCGAAACCGAAACTTCGTTCGTCCGCACCGCGTAGACGAAGTCCGCCCAATCCACCCACTCGAAGTCGCCCACCTCCAACGGATCAGGCACCGGCCGGGCGTCGGTCACCACCCGGTACACCGGAGACACCGCGTCCGACAGGACCAGTTCCGGGTGCACCGACACCAAGCCCAGCTCGGCACGCAAGGTGCGCACGACCGCGTCCGCCACTGGTTCTCCAGGGGTCGGGTGGCCGTGGCACGTGTTGGTCCAGACCCCCGGCCAGGTGCGCTTCGCGTGACCTCGCATGGTCAGCAGCAGTCGCCCGCCGGGGGTGAAGACGTAGCAGGAGAACGCTGAGCGCTCCATGTGTCCCTCCTAGGAAAGACTGTCAGCCGGCCAGTACGAAGGCCGCCGCGATCACCGTGCCCCACCCGGTGGAGGCCACCTGGAGCGGGACGAACTTGGCCCTGGGGCGCAGGAACGCCAGGGCGTCCTCCAGGGGCTTGCCGCGCACGCCTCGCCAGGTGCCCGACACGTGGAACAGGGCGAAGGCGATGGCCGCGACCATCGGGAGTGCGCCCCAGGTGAAGCCCATCGAGATGATCGACACGCACACCGTGGTGCCGCCGACGGCGATCAGGCCCGTGGCCACCGCCATCGCCCTGGTCAGGCCCAGGGCTCGCACGCAGGTGTTGATGTCGAAGGCCGCGTCCTCCGGCCAGTCCTCCGCGGTGTTGACCATGACGATGCCGACCTGGTTCAGGCCGAAGCCGACGATCACGGCCAGCAGCGGCCAGGTCAGCTCGCCGGGGATGGACCGGACGACGATCAGCATCGGCAGCCACAGCAGCACCGCGGCCAAGCCGGGGATCTGGAACACGCCGGAGTTCTTCAGGTGGATCGGCGGGATCGAGTACTGCGCGCCGATGTAGAGCGTGAAGGCGACCAGGGGCAGCAGGTCCCAGTTGCCGGTGCGCAGGGTGTGGTAGACCGCCAGCGCCATCACGGCCACGCCGGTGATGGCGATCTGCACGCGCACGTTGCGCAGGCCCAAGCCGTAGACGGCCTCGGACAGACGCGTCTTGTACACGGCGTCCACATCGCGGTCCGCGTAGGCGTTCGTCATGTCGATGAAGTGCATGACGGACAGGGCCATCACGATGACCAGCGCGAAGTCGACCGTGAGCAGGGTGCTCGCCGACTCGACGGACAGCAGCGTGGGAATGGAGTAGATCGCCAGCATGACGGCCAGGTACTCGACGCGGCGGATGCGGATCGAGTACAGCAGGCGGCGGCCCGCGGTCAGGGGGGTGGTGGGTGCGGCGGGTGCGCGCACCTCGTCGACGGACATGGGGTGTACCTCCGGGGGGATGGGTGCTCACCGGCCGGCGAGCACGAAGGCGGCGGCGACGACGGTCGCCCAGCCGGTGGTGGCGACCTGGAGAGGGACGAGCTTCGCCCTGGGCCGCAGCAGGGCGAGTCCGTCCACTTCGGACCGCCCGCGCACGAGGCGGGCGGTGCCGAGGACGTGGTACGTGGCGAAACCGATGGCGGCGAGCGGCGGCAGGAGACCGAACGAGAGGCCGCCTTCGGCCAGGAGGCCGGTGAGGGCGACCGCGCCGCCGACGCCGACCATGCCCGTCGCGAACACCATCGCCCGGGGCAGGCCCAGGGCGATGACCGACGTGCGGATGCCGTGGGCGCGGTCCTCGGGCAGGTCTTCGGCCGTGTTGACGACGATGATGCCGATCAGCGCCGCGCCGATCCCGCCCACCGTCGCCAGCAGCGGCCAGTCCGGTTCGCCGCCCAGCGCGCGCACCACGATCGTCATCGGGACCCAGATGATGATGACGACCGCGACGAGCGGCTGGAGGACGCCACGGGTCTTGAAGTGCAGCGGCGGCACCGAGTACTGGGCCACCAGGACGGTCTCCACCGCGATCAGCGGCAGCAGGTCCCAGTGCCCGGTGTGCTCCGAGAGGGCGACGGCCAGCGCCGCCCCGACCACCACGGTCGCACCGATCTGCCACCGGACGTTCCGCACGCCCAGCCCGTGCACCGCCTCGGACAGGCGCGACTTGTAGGTCGCGTCCACCTCGCGGTCGGCCAGCGTGTTCACCATGTCGGCGACGTGCACGACGGCCAGCACGGTCACGAGCGTCAGGGCGAACGTGCCGGACAGCAGATCGGCGGCCGTGTCGACCGACAGCAGCGCGGGGATCAGCATCACCGACAGCCACACCGGGAAGAACTCGACGCGGCGGATGCGCAACGACCAGTCCAGCTTGCGCAGGGGGGTGGGCCGCCGCACGGTGTCGGTGGCCGGTAACCGGATGCTCTCGGTCGTGGTCATGGCGTGCTCCTAGAGGATCTGGATGCGCTGGAGGTGCCGGGACGAGTTGCCGCGGAAGGCGTTGCGGCCGTGCAGGAGGGCCTGGTTGTCGACCGCGACGATGTCGCCGTCCCGCCACTCGTGGTGGTAGCAGACCGCCGGGTCGTGCATCCGGTCCCGCAGGTCGGTCATGAACGCCTCGGCGTCCACCCCGGACTTGCCGCCGATCTCGACCCACACCGGGTTCTTGTACTTCGCGGGGTCCAGCGGCTCGCCGTAGCGCAGGATCGTCTCGCCGGTCTCCGAGTGCTCCGCCAGCAACGGGGACACCGTCTCGCCGCCGTAGTAGCCGAGCTTCTCGGTGCGGTAGGTGACCCGCGTGTCGGCCCACTCCAGCCGCAGCTCCTGCGGCGTCCGGCGCAGCACCTCGACGCTGTCGGAGAACACGGTCTCCCCGCCACCACCGGCGACCGGGGCCTCGACGCACTGGAACAGGAAGTAGCGCGGCGCGACCTCGGCGAACGCCCCGTCCCAGTGGAACGGCACGTCCGTGCGGCTGAACAGGTAGTTCTTCGGGTCCTCCTGGACCACCAGGTCCAGCACCGCCCCGAAGTCCCAGTGCAGGATCTCGCCCCACTGCGCGCAGTAGTCGACGAGGTCCTCCTTGTCCAGCAACGGGAACCCGCGCAGGACGACCACCTTGGACTCGACGGTCCAGCGCTCCAGCTGGGCGGGCGCGATGTCGCGCAGGTCGGCGGGGCCGTCCGCGGTCACCAGCCGGCCGAACGGCGCCAGCGGCGTCTCCTGGACGCGCAGCTCGTGTGCCTTGGTCATGACGCGATCTCCTCCGGCGGGAACTCGGGGTTGACGTAGTGGCTCGGGCGGCCGTTGCGCCAGATCAGCGACGCGTTGTCGCGCTCCGCCTGGGCGCGCTTGACCAGGGTCATCGTGGTGCCGTCGTCCACGACGACGCCGTGCCACGGGGTGAGCCAGCTGTCCCTGGTGCGGATGAGGTGGAAGCCGATCTTCTCGGCGTGCCGGGGCTGCGGGTGGATCGACAGCCGCATCGAGTCGGGGAACTCCGCGGCCACCAGGTCGCCCCAGGCGCGGCTGCGCTGGATCATCCGGTAGGCGAAGTCCTTGCAGTGCTCGCGCAGCTTGGTGCGACTCATCTCCGGGTGCAGCGGCGATTGGTCCTCGACCATGAACCGGTGCATCCCGTTGAACATCGACCGCGCGCCGAGGTCCATGCGCACCTCGGCGCGCAGGTCGTCCAACGGGGTGGCGAAGCGCGCGAGCAGCAGTCCGCGCATCTCGTCGTAGTCGGTCAGGCCGAAGGCGTCGTCCAGCGAGTACAGCGACACCGAGCTCGCGCCGGTCTGGTCGATGATGCGGCGCAGCTCGTCGCGGTAGGCGGTCACGTCGTCGTCCGGGATGCCCAGGATGTCGGAGAAGACGTGGCCGTCCGAGCAGATCAGGATGCGCGCGCCCGGCGGGTGGTAGTGGCTCACCTGCTCGCAGAAGGACTGGAGGAACTCCACGGAGATCCGCTCGCCGAGGTCGGGCAGCGAGCCGACGACCTTCTCCGGGTTGCGGGACTTCGCGGGGAACGCGGGCAGCACGAAGTGCACCGGCTCGCCGGCCAGCAGGTAGCGCAGCACGCGGTTCTCGTGGGTGTCGTAGCACTGCCCGCACGGCTGGTCGCCGCACGGGTCGTCGGGGTGTTCGAGGCGGCGGAACCGGAAGGTCAGCGCGAGTATCCGCCGTGCCAGGAGACTCGCCTGCCTGCCGATCGCTACGTGCTCGACTGCGGTCATGTCGTGTCCGATCGCATCGTGGTTTCCTTGTCGGGCAACGGGTCGCCACGCCCGGCCACGCGTTCGCGCCGCCTCACGCGAACACCTCCTCGGCCGGACCGATCGGCACCAGGTCGCTCCGCCCGCTGATCCCCAGCTTGCGGTAGACCCTGGTCAGGTGCTGCTCGACGGTGCTGACCGTGATGAACAGCTTGTGCCCGATCTCGCGGTTGGTGTGACCGCGGGCAGCCAGGTCGACGACGCGGCGCTCGGCGTCGCTCAGGGCGGCGAGCCCGTCCACCGCGCCTCCGTCGCGCTCGTCCAGCGCGTCGTGGAGCGGTTGCAACTTCTTCCGCAGCAGCCCGGCGTGACAGCCCTCGGCGAGTTGGAGGGCGCGCCTGCCCATCATCTTGGCCCGCCCGAACTCGCCGAGCGCCTGGCCGGTCTGGCTGAGGTCGGCGAACGCGTGCGCCAGCTCGTGCCGGTCCCCGCTGGCGTGCAGCAGGTCCACGGCCTCGGACAGCATCGCCTGGCGCTGCTGGGGCACGCACGCGGAGGCCAGCGCGCGCAGCCCCATGCCCTTGGCGCGCGGGCTGTCCGCGCCGGGCAGCGCGAGGTGCTCGGTGACCAGTTCCCGCGCCCGTTCCGGCCGGCCCAGGCGGACGTGCACGCGGGCGAGGTCCACCCGCCACGGCAGGGCCGAGGGGTCGTCGACGTCCCACCGCACGGCCAGATCGCCCGCGGCGCGGAGGTCCGCGAGGGCGGCCTGCTGCCGGTCGGCGGCGTCGTAGTGGACACCCCGCGCCCACAGGTACTGGGGCCAGAACACGCTCTGCCGCAACGCGGGCGGCGTCGGCCGGCGCAGGGCTTCGTCGGCCTGCTCGGGGTGGCCGCCGAGGGTGGCGGCGAGGACGAGGTGCGCCAGCGGCGAGCCGATGGCGACGCCCCAGCAGGCGGCGGACATCGTGGCCAGCGCGGCTCCCGCGTGCCGCTGCGCCGCCGCGAGGTCCCCGCGGCGCAACGCGATGGCGGCCCGGACGTCTTCGAGGACCGCGCGCCAGCTCGTGACACCCCGGCGGTCGGCGTCCTCGTGCAGCCGGTCGCACCAGTGGGCGGCCCGGTCGAGCAGGTCGGCGCTGATCAGCGCGCGGAGGGCGGGCCAGGCCGCGACCAGGAGCGTGTCGCCGGGACGGGCACGCTGGAGCACTTCTTCGGCACGGTCCAGGGCTAGACGCGGCGGCGCGGTGTCAGCGGGCCGGGGCGACGGCACGGAGTCGGCGGGGCGGGGTGCCGGGGCGGAGTCGGCGGGGCGGCAGTGGTGGAGCCAGGCGGCGGTGGCGCTGTGGTCGGCGGCGATGTCCGGATCGGGGTGCGCGGCGAGGTCGACCCCGGCCAGCACCTCTTCGGCGTCGTCCAAGCGGCCGTGCCAAGCCAGGGATCGGGCCAACAGCAGCGCGTCGGGGCCGTCGAGGTGACCGCCCCGGGCTGCATCGAGCAAGGAGGGCAGGTGCCGCAGCACGCCCGAAGGCTTGTGCCGCCAGTGCAAGCGGACCAGGTCGGCTTCGACGGCCGCCCGTTCAGCGGAGTCCACTGTGGACACCAGCGCGAGGTCGAGGCAGTCGACGGCGTAGGCGGTGGCGTCCCGAACCGCGGCTTCGTCCGCCGCCGCGACGAGCACCGGCACAGCCCACGGCTCGACCGGCTCACCGGCGGCCACCAGGTGCGTAGCGACCTCGGCGACGGGCGCGGCAGCGTCGTGCAGGAGCCGGGCGGCCTTGTGCCGCAACGCGGTCAGCTCACCCGGCGGGCAGTCGTCCCGGACCGCCGCGCGCACGGCCGGGTGGTGGAACTCGTGGCCGTCGACCAGACCGGCCTCGGCGAGCGCGGCCACGGCCTGGCGGGTGGCGGCCGGGGTGACGTCGGCGAGCGCGGCCACCAGGTCGGTGGACGCCCGCGGACCGGCCACGGCGACCGCCCGCGCCACGTCCAGCAGGCGCGGGTCGCTGCGGTGCAGGCACGCGAGCGCCGCGTGCACGAACGCCTCACCCACCGCCGGAACGTCCTGGGTGACAAGGGAATCGTCGGCGAGGGCGTGCACGAGCATGGGGTTGCCGCCGCTGAGCGCGTGCGCGGGCGCGGCGAACCGGCGAGCCACCTCAGGCGTGAACCGCTCGGCGAGCAGCCGCCCGACGCCGTCCCGCGACAGCGGCAGCAGCCGCAGGTGCTTGCAATGCGGCTGCCGGGTCAGCTCGGCGTGGAACGCGGCGCCGGCGGGCCGCGCGGACACGCAGCCGCTCAGCACGAGCAGCACGCGGGCCGCGCGGATGCGCCGTTGCAGGTACAGCAGGGCTTGCAGCGACAGGGGGTCGGCGAACTGGACGTCGTCCACGACGACCACCAGCGGCCGGTCGGCGGCGAGGTCCAGCAGCAGCCGGCACACGTTCTCCAGCAGCCGGGCGTCGTCGTGGCGCAGGGTGGGCGCGTCGGGGTCGCCGACGGCCACGTCCAGGCGCAGGTCCGCGCCGTGGCACAGCTGGTTCACCACGCCGAGCGGGATCGTGCTCTCGGCGAGCGAGCAGGCGGCGGTGAGCACCAGCGCACCGGTCTCCACGGCACGGTCGGCCAGCGCGTCGACCAGCTCGGTCTTACCGCTGGCCACACCGCCGTCGACCAGTGCGACCCTGCCCCGCCCGGCCGCCGCGGTCGCGTAAAGCGCGGTCAGTTCGGAGAGTAGGTGTTCTCTCTCGATCAAAGGCACTGCTCTCACCTCGTAGCGGCTGCCCGGGTGTGGTCGGTGATCCGGCGCAGGACGGCCGGCATCGAGTCGTTGAGGTAGAAGTGGCCGCCCGGGTGGACGGCGAGGTCGAAGGACGCGTCGGTGTGCTCGCGCCAGCCCTCCGCCTCCTCCAGCGTCACGCGCGGGTCCGCGTCGCCGACCAGCGCGACGATCGGGCACGACAGCTTCGGGCCGGGCCGGAACTCGTAGGTCTCGGCGGCGGTGTAGTCGGAGCGGATCGCGGGCAGCACCATGCGCACCACGTCCTCGTCGTCCAGCAGCGCGGTGTCGGTGCCGGCGAGCGCGCGGACGTCGGCGATCAGGCCGGCGTCGTCGCGCAGGTGGGTCCGCTCCAGCCGCTTGCGGTGCGGCGCGCGCCGACCGGATGCGAACAGGGCGGTGGGCGTGACACCCAGGCCCTCCAGCCGCCGCACGACCTCGAAGCCCAGCGTGGCGCCCATGCTGTGCCCGAACAACGCGATCGGCCGGTCGATCAGCGGCAGCACGGCAGCCACCAGGCGGTCGGCCAGCTCGTGGATCGAGGTGAGTCCGGGCTCGCGTTGCCGGTCCTGCCGACCGGGGTACTGCACGGCCAGCACGTCGACTTCAGGCGCCAGTTCCTGTGCCACGCGGAAGAAGTAGCTAGCCGACCCACCGGCGTGCGGCAGGCACAGCAGCTTGGTCGCCGCGTCGTCGGCCGGGTGGAACCGGCGGATCCACAGTTCCGTTTCGGACATCTCGAAAACCCTGTCTTTGATGGCGCCGCCTCCGGCGTCGCGGCGAGGCCGCGTGGGAGTCGGCTTGTCGGGGCCGTTTCCCGCCGATCGAAGGACGTGATCGTCGGGAAACGCCCCCGACAAGCCGACGCGGCCTCGCGGTTCCAGTCGTGGTGGGTGGCGAGGGCGCTGCCCACCGTGTGCAGGTGGGCGCGCCCGGGAGGTGCGGTCAGTAGCACGTGCCGCTCTGACCCTCGCTCCAGCTGATCGTGGTCGGGCGGACGGCGGCGATGCCGGTGTTGGTCCAGCTGTCCAGCACGTCGACGGAGAGAGCGCCGGCGGCGGGCGCCTCGGCGCCCTCGAAGAAGAACGCCCGGACAATCTCATTCGCGATGATCGGCATGGGGAAGTCTCCTCGCGGGAAGTTCGCTCGGTGTGGTGGGCGACGTTCGACACAAAAGGTGCTGGATCAGCGGGTTCCGCGACAAGGCCGCACCTCACCCATCGCCCGCCGTTTCCTCACAGCCCACCCGTGAAATACTCATACCCGCCTTCGCCGATCACCTCGGGTACACCTTCCGGCAACCCGACCGCGGGCACTGGCGGCGCATGGCCGACCCTTATCGCCGCGCTGGCTCCCACCAGCGGCGTTAAGCACTCCGAACGGCCCCGGGACCCCGTTCACCACTTCCGGGTGACCGGCTCACGGCGGGTATGTGACGCCCTCACACCCGACCCTGGGCGCACAATGGCTGACCAGGTGCTGCGCATATTCGAGGGAATGCCCATGCCATGCCCCTACGAATTCCACCGGCCTACCTAGGGGTGTCCCGGCAGTTGCCGTTGGTGGGAAGCTCCGGTGTGCGTCAAACGCGGTTCCGGCTTATCTCGGGGAGTGAGTCCATGAAGTTCTCCGTTCTCGGGAGCACCGAGGTCGTCGACGGCGGCGCCCAGCTCGAACTGGGCGGCGTGAAGCAGCGCGCGATCCTCGGTTACCTCCTGCTGCACGCGAACAAGGTCGTGCCGACCAGCCAGATCCTCCAGGCGATGTGGGAGGGCAACCCGCCCCCGACCGCCCGGAAGATGGTCCAGAACGCCGTGTCGGGCATCCGCCGGATGCTCGCCGCCAACACCGATCCGACGACGACCCCGCTCCTGCGCACCCACCGGCCCGGTTACCAGCTGCGGGTCGACGTCCAGGCGGTGGACCTGTTCGTGTTCCGCTCGCTGGTCCGCGACGGGCGCACCGCGATCTCCGAGGGCTCCCACGCGCTGGGCGCCGAACGGCTGCGCGAGGCGCTGTCGCTGTGGCGCGGCCGGGCGCTGGCCGACCTCGTGGAGACCGGCATCTGCTGGTCGGAGCTGACCGCCCTGGAGGACGAGCGCCTGTCCGCGCTGGAGGACCGGCTCGACGCCGAGCTGGCGTGCGGCCGGCACCGCGAGATCACCCCCGAGCTGGAGGTGCTGACCGCGACCGAACCCATGCGGGAACGGCTGTGCCTCCAGTTCATGCTGGCGCTGTACCGGTCGGGGCGGCAGGCCGACGCGCTGCGCGTCTACCGCCGCACCCGCGAGGCGCTCATCGACGGTCTCGGCCTGGAGCCGGGGCGCGGTCTCCAGGAACTCCAGCAGCGCATCCTGGAGCACGACGCCGCCATCCAGGTCCCCGCGCTGGTGGGCTGACCACCGCGCTCACCCCGGTGATTACCCGACCGTGGAGCGGTCCCGCGCAGCATGGGCTGCGTGCGCGGTCCGCGCCGGCCCGAACCCCCAAGCGAGGACGACATGACCGACAAGTGCCCCGTGCACGGGCATGAAATGCCGCTGGACGACGACTACTACGCCTCCCCGTACGCGCCCTACGCGCTGTACGCCGCGCTGCACCGGGAAGGTCCGATCCACCGGATCTGCCTGGACGACCAGGACCCGGCGTGGATCGTCACCGGCTACGACGAGGTGCACGCCGGCCTGCGGGACAAGCGCCTGGCGCGACCGCGCGAGTACGCCAACCCGGACACCTTCACCACCAAGCGGTTCCCGGAGGGCGAGGCGACGGGCACGATCGTCACCACCGACCCGCCGCAGCACACGCGTCTCAAGCGGATGGTGAACTTCACCTTCCTGCCCCGCAACGTCGACACGTTCCGCCCCCGCGTGGACGACATCGTGGACGCCCGCCTGGACGCGATCGAGGCCGCCGGCGGCGGCGACCTGGTGAACGACTACGCCGCGCTCCTGCCGATCACCATCATCTGCGACGTGCTCGGCATCCCGGAGAACTACCGCGCCGAGCTCAAGCACTGGTGCGACCTCGCGTTCGGCGGCGACGAGCAGATCAACGCCATGACCCGCGAGAAGCTGTCGATGTTCGTCAACGACGTGCGCAAGCAGAAGAAGGAAAACCCGACCGACGACCTGCTGTCGTACTGGGTGCACGCCAAGAACGCCGACGGCGAGCCGGAACTGACCGTGTTCGAGGTGATGAGCCTGGCCCTGCTGACGCTGCTGGGCGGTTACGACACCACCGCGGGCATGATCAGCCGGGGTGCGCTGGCCCTGCTGGACCGCCCGGAGGTGCTGGAACGCCTGCGCGCCAACCCGGACGAGTTCGAGGTTGCCGTCGAGGAGCTGCTGCGGATGCACGGCTCGGTGCACCACGGGTTCCGCCGGTTCGCCACCGAGGACCTGGAGATCGGCGGCACCAAGGTGGCCAAGGGCGACACGGTGTACCTGCACCTGACCGCCGCGGGCAACGACCCGAAGCGGTTCCCCGAGCCGGAGAAGTTCGACCTGGACCGCGCGGACAAGGCGCACATGGCCTTCGGCGGCGGCGCCCACTTCTGCTCGGGCTCGGAGCTGGCGCGCATCGAGGTGGTCACCGCGCTGCGCAAGCTGTTCACCCGGTTCCCGAACATCAAGCTCGCCGCCGACCCGACGACGCTGCGGCTGCGCAACTCGCCGCTGCTGCCCGCGGTGATGCACCTGCCCGTCACCGTCTGACACCCCGCTCCGCCCTTCGCCGACAAGAGGTTGCCGAACGATGCCGCGCACCGACCTGCTCCGGCCCCTGCCCGAACTGCTCCGGTCCAACGCCGGGAGGTCCGGCGCCCGCACCGCCTACGCCGACGCCCGGCGGAGCGTGACCCACGCCGAGCTGGACGCCCGGACCGGGCGGCTCGCCGGTCACCTCGCCGACCTCGGCGTGTGGCCGTCGGACCGCGTCGTGGTCCTGCTGGGCGGCGTGTCCGCCGTGGAGGCCGTCCTGGCGGTGGTGCGGGCGGGCGGGATCGCCGTGCCGCTGGACCCGGAGCTGGACGACGCCGAGCTGGCGCGGCTGGTCGAGGACGCCGGTGCGGACACGGTGATCACCGACCCGGCCGGCGCGGTCCGCGTCGCACCGCTGAACCTGGTGGTGGACGGGGACTTCGCGGGCGCGCACTCGTTCGAGGAGCTGGCGACGACCGAGCCGGCCACGCCGGCCCGGGACGACCTCACCCTGGACGACCTGGCGTTCCTGACCTACACGGCGGGGGCGACCGGTCCGCGCAAGGGTGTGCTGTCCACGCAGCGCAACGCGCTGTGGCCGGCGGCGACGGCGTACTCGGTGCAGCTCGGGCTGACCCCGGACGACCGGCTGTTCTGGCCGCTGCCGGTGCACGCCGGGCTCTCGTTCCTGGTCGCGGCCACGGCGATGGGCGCGTCGGTGCGGCTGGCGTCCGGTCTCGCGCCGGACCAGCTGCGGCGCGTGCTCGCCGAGGACCGCAGCACGGTCGTGGCGGGCACGCCGTTGACGCACCGGGCGTTGCTGGACACCCCGCGCCCCGGCGCGGTCGGGGTCCGGCTGGGGCTGGTGGTCGGCGCGGTGGACGCGGCGGCGCGCGAGGTGTTCGAGGAGGCGTTCTCCGCTCCCCTGCTCACCGTCTACGCGACCACGGAGACGTCCGGGCCGATCGCGGTGAGCTGGCCGGACGGCGACCCGCGGCGGCGGTGCCTGCCGCTGCCGGGGTTGAGCGTGCGGGTGGTGGACCCGGTGTCCGGCGCGGACCTGGGTCCGGGTCAGGAGGGCGAGGTCTGGGTTTCCGGGCCGAACGTGATGGCGGGCGGGTACCACAACCTGGCCGCCGAGACGGCCGACGCGCTGCGTGGCGGCTGGCTGCGCACCGGTGACCTGGCGCGGCGCGACGAGTCCGGGTACCTGGCGGTGACCGGACGGCTCACGGACCTGGTGACCGTGGGCGAGCTGAAGGTGCGGCTGGACAAGTTGGACGCCGTGGTGCGCGCGGTGCCCGGCGTGGTCGACGCGGCCTGCGCCGCCGGCCCGGTGGCGTACGTCGTCGGGTCCGATGTGGACAGTGCTGCGGTGGTGGACGCCTGCCGCGCGGCGGGTGTGGCACTGCCCGCCGAGGTGTACGCGGTGCGCTCGATCCCGCGCACGACCGCCGGCACCCCGATCCGCCACCTGCTGTCCGACCTGCCCGCGCGGCTGCTGGGCGTGGCGACCACCGAGTACGGCACCCTGCACACGTCCGACGGTCCGGTGCGCGCGGTGCCCGGCACGGCTCTGAGCGGCACGGTTTCCTTCGTCGGCCGCGACGAAGCGCTGGTCCGCCACCTGACACAAGCGCACGACCTCCGCGAGGTCGAGCAGAACGCCGACGTCCTGGTCGCGTCCGACGCCGATGTCGTGGTCGCGTTCGACGCCGACCTCGAAGCCCTGGCCGACCACCCCGGTCGGCTCGTCGTGCTGTCCGCCGAGCGCTCCCCCGAGGCCGACGACCTGGTCTCGCAACGCCGTGAGCGCGGCCTGCCCGGACTCTCCCTGGCCTGGTCCGCACCCGGCTTCACCCCGCTGCCCGCCGAGCGCCGGGCCGCCGCGCTGGACGCGGCGCTGGCCGCCGACGAGCCGTGCGTGGTCGTCGGACGCGTGGCGGACACCGCCGTCGACACGTGCGCGGTCCGCGCCGAGCTGACCGCCCGCCTGCTGGCCACGCCCGAAGCCGACCGGGCCGCCGTGCTGCTGGACCTCGTGCACGCCGAGACCGGAGCGGTCCTGGGCGACCAGGCGCCGGCCGTGCTGGACGCCGAAACCCCGTTCCGCCGCCTGGGTTTCGACTCGCTGACCGCCGTGCAGCTGCGCGGCCGGCTCAGCGCCGCCACCGGCCTGGACCTGCCCGCGACCCTCGTCTTCGACTACCCGACCCCGGACACCGTGGTCGACCACCTGCTGGGCGAACTGGGCGCGGCACCCGAGCCCGGGCAGGACGCCCCGGCCGTCGTCGCCGTGCGGGACGACGAGCCGATCGCCATCGTCGGCATGGGCTGCCGCTTCCCCGGCGGGGTCGCCTCGCCGGACGACCTGTGGCGGCTGGTCGCCGACGGCGTGGACGCGATCAGCGACTTCCCGACCAACCGGGGCTGGGACCTCACGGCGTTGTTCGCGGGCGACGGCCCAGGGACCTCGGCGGCGGGCGCGGGCGGCTTCCTGCACGACGCGGCCGAGTTCGACGCCGAGTTCTTCGGCATCAGCCCGCGCGAGGCCCTCGCGATGGACCCGCAGCAGCGCGTGCTGATGGAGACCGCGTGGGAGGCGCTGGAACGCGCGGGCATCGACCCCGGCTCGCTGCGCGGCAGCGACACGGCGGTGTTCGCCGGCGTGCCGGTGCAGGACTACGGGCGCGGCGGGCACAGCGAGGACGACGGCGTCGACGGCTTCCTCATCACCGGCATCGCGAGCAGCGTCGCGTCCGGCCGCATCGCCTACGCGCTCGGGCTCGAAGGCCCGGCGATGACCGTGGACACGGCGTGCTCGTCGTCGCTGGTGGCGCTGCACCTGGCGGTGCGGGCGCTGCGGTCCGGCGAGTGCGGGATGGCGCTGGCCGGCGGCGTGACCGTGATGTCCGGTCCCGAGACGTTCACCGAGTTCTCCCGGCAGGGCGGCCTGTCCCGCGACGGCCGGTGCAAGGCGTTCTCCGACGACGCCGACGGCACCGGCTGGTCGGAGGGCGCGGGCATGCTGGTGCTGGAACGGCTGTCCGACGCGCGCCGCAACGGCCACCCGGTCGTCGCCGTGCTGCGCGGGTCCGCCGTGAACCAGGACGGCGCGTCCAACGGCCTCACCGCGCCCAACGGCCCGTCGCAGCAACGGGTCATCCGCCAGGCGCTGGCCAACGCGGGCCTGCGACCGTCCGATGTGGACGCCCTGGAAGCGCACGGCACCGGCACGACGCTGGGCGACCCGATCGAGGCCCAGGCCGTGCTCGCCACCTACGGCCAGGGCCGCGAGACCCCGCTGTGGCTGGGCTCGCTGAAGTCCAACATCGGCCACACCCAGGCGGCGGCCGGCGTCGGCGGCGTCATCAAGATGGTGATGGCCCTGCGCCACGGCGTGCTGCCGCGCACCCTGCACATCGGCGAACCGACCCGCAAGGTGGACTGGTCTGCGGGCGCGGTGGAACTGCTGACCGACGCCGTCGAGTGGCCGACGACCGACCGCCCCCGCCGGGCCGCCGTGTCGTCGTTCGGCATGAGCGGCACCAACGCCCACGTGATCATCGAAGAACCACCGGCCCCCGCCACGCCGTCACCGGTCAGCGTGGAGGCTGCGGGTGGGCCGGTGGTGGTGCCGTGGGTGTTGTCCGGGCGCAGTGAGGCGGCCGTCCGAGACCAGGCCCGCCGCCTGCTCGACCACGTCGAAGCCAACCCGGACCAGGACATCGCCGCCATCGGCCGGTCCCTGGCCACCACCCGCGTCACCTTCGACCACCGCACCACCGTGGTCGGTGCGGACCGTGACGAGCTGGTCGCCGCCCTCATCGCGGTCGCCTCCGGCAGCGAGCCCGGGACCGTGGTCACGCCCGGCAAGACCGCCTTCCTGTTCACCGGCCAGGGCTCGCAGCGCCTGGGCATGGGCGACGAGCTGAAGCAGTTCCCGGTGTTCGCGGACGCCTTCGCCGAGGCCTGCGCCGCCCTCGACCCGCACCTGCCCAAGCCACTCGCCGAAGTCCTGCACACCGACGAACTGCACGACACCGGCTACACCCAACCCGCCCTGTTCGCCTTCGAGACGGCCCTCCACCGCCTGGTCACCTCCTGGGGTGTCAAGCCGGACCACCTGATCGGCCACTCCATCGGCGAACTGGCCGCCGCGCACGTCGCCGGCGTGTTCTCGCTGGAAGACGCCGCCAAGCTGGTCGCCGCGCGAGGCCGGCTCATGCAGGCCCTGCCCCGAACCGGCGCGATGGTCGCGGTCCAGGCGGAGGAAGAGCAGGTCGCCGAGTTCCTGTCCGACCAAGTCGCCATCGCGGCCGTCAACACCCGCACTTCTCTCGTGCTGTCCGGCGAAGAAACGGCGGTCCTCAAGGCAGCCGAAGAACTCGCCGCCCGGGGCCACAAGACCAAGCGCCTGACCGTCTCGCACGCCTTCCACTCGCCGCTGATGGAACCGATGCTCGACGAGCTGCGCGAAGTCGCCGAGAGCATCACCCACCACACCCCGACGATCCCGCTGATCTCCACGGTCACCGGCCGCCCGTTCACCCCGACCGCCGACTACTGGCCGCGCCAGGTCCGCGAAGCCGTGCGGTTCGCCGACGCCGTGGACGCGCTGACCGGCGTCACCACCTACGTCGAGATCGGCCCGGACGCCGTGCTGTCGGCGCTCGTGCCCGACACCGCCATCCCGCTGACCCGCGCCAAGCGGGACGAGCGGCGCACGGCGGCGGAGGCGTTCGGCCGGCTGTTCGCCGCCGGGTCCACAGTGGACGGCACGGCGTTCTTCCCGAGCGCACCGACCGTCGAGCTGCCCACGTACGCGTTCCAGCGCCGGTCCTACTGGCTGCGCCCGGCGGACGGCGGCGACGTCGGCGCGGCGGGCCTGACCTCGGCCGCCCACCCGCTGCTGGGCGCGGTGCTGGGCGTGACGGACACCGACCGGCTCGTGCTCACCGGACGGCTGTCGCCGCAGGCCCAGCCGTGGCTCGCCGACCACGCGGTCGCGGACGCCGTGCTGCTGCCCGGCACCGCGTTCCTCGAACTGGCGGCCCAGGCCGCGCGGCACACCGGGTGCGCGGTGGTCGAGGAGATGACGCTCCAGGCCCCGCTGGTCCTCGGGCAGCGCCCGGTGAACCTCCAGGTGTGGATCGGGCGGCCCGACGAGCACGGCCGGCGCGAGTTCGGCGTGTACTCCCAGCCCGCCGACCACGAGCCGGGGCAGGAGTGGACGTCCCACGCGTCCGGCGTGCTGACCCCCGACGAGATCCCGCTGCCGGCCCCGGCCGGGCAGTGGCCGCCGGCCGGCGCGGAACCGGTCGAGGTGGACGACTTCTACGGCTGGCTCCTGGCCCGGGGCTTCGGCTACGGCCCGGCGTTCCAGGGCGTGCAGGAGGTGTGGCGGCGCGGGTCGGAACTGCACGCGCGGGTCGCCCTGCGGCCCGAGGAGGAGGTCGGCGCGGTGCGCTTCGGCGTGCACCCGGCCCTGCTGGACGCGGCTCTGCACCCGATGCTGCTCGACCTCGACGGCCAGGCGTGGCTGCCGTTCTCGTGGCGCGGGGTGCGGCTGCACCAGCCCGGGACGTCCTCCCTGCGGGTCCAGCTGACGCCGGCGGGCGAGCACGCCTACCGCGTGGCCGCGTTCGACGACGAGGGCAACCCGGTGCTGTCGGCGAACGCGGTCGCCGTGCGGCCGGTGTCGACGACCACCACCGGCCCGACGCCCGCGCTCTACGCGACCGAGTGGGTGCCGGTGGCGACCTCGTCCGCCGACACTGACGTCGAGGTCTTCCGCGCCCCGCCCGGCGACACCGCCGAGGCCGTGCGCGAGTCCCTGGCCGCGACCCTGGCGAAGCTCCAGGCGACCGGCGGCCGGCTCGCCGTGGTCGTGCGCGACGACCTCGCCGGCGCGGCCACGTGGGGCCTGGTCCGCTCCGCGCAGACCGAGCACCCGGACCGGTTCACGCTGGTCGAGACCGACGGCGCCGAGCCGTCCGAACGACTCCTGACCGCCGCCATCGCGACCGGTGAGCCCCAGCTGGCCGTCCGCGCCGGCGTGGTGACCACACCGCGACTGGCCAAGCACACACCGTCTACTTCGGACACCCCGTTGTTCGACCCGGCCGGCGCGGTGCTGATCACCGGCGGCACGGGCGGACTGGGTGCCGTGCTGGCCCGCCACCTGGTGACCACCCACGGCGCCCGCCACCTGGTCCTGACCTCCCGCCGTGGTCCGGACGCCCCCGGAGCCCTCGACCTCGCCGCCGAACTGGGCGAACTGGGCGCCCGCGTGGACGTCGTGGCCTGCGACGCCGCCGACCGTGCCGCCCTCGCCGCCCTGCTGGAACCGCTCGACCTGGTCGGCGTGGTCCACGCGGCGGGCGTGCTGGACGACGGCGTGCTGGAATCCCTCACCCCGGACCGCCTGGACACCGTCCTGCGGCCCAAGGTCGACGCGGCCCTCAACCTGCACGAACTGGCCGGTGACGTCGAGCTGTTCGTCCTGTTCTCGTCGGTCGCCGGCATCGTCGGCACGGCCGGCCAGGCCAACTACGCGGCGGCGAACGCGTTCCTCGACGGCCTCGCCGCCCACCGCCACGCCGAGGGCCTCGCCGCGACCGCCCTGTCCTGGGGCCTGTGGGACCAGGACGGCGCGATGTCGCACACCCTCGGCGAGGCGGACCTGGCCCGGCTCGCCCGCGGCGGCCTCCTCCCGCACAGCGTCGCCGACGGCCTGGCCCTGTTCGACGCGGCCTGCCGGTCCGGCCAACCGCACCTGGTGCCGGTCACCATCGACGTGGCCGCCGTGCGCGCCGCCGCCCATCCCGCACCACCCCTGCACGGCCTCGCCCGCGTGCCGCGCCGCCGCCAAGCCGCCACGCGGACGGGCTCCGGCCTGGCCCGCGAGCTGGCCGGCCGGAGCGCGGAGGAGCAGCGCCGGACCCTGCTGGACCTGGTGCGCGCGCAGGTCGCGACCGTCCTCGCCCACCCCGACCCGGCCTCGATCGGCGGCGCGAACCCGTTCAAGCAGCTGGGTTTCGACTCCCTGATGGCGGTCGAGCTGCGCAACCGGCTCAACACCGCGACCGGCCTGCGCCTGCCCGCGACCCTCACCTTCGACCACCCGACCCCCGAAGCGGTCGCCGAGCACCTGATGGGCGAGTTCGGCGGGCACGTGGACGAACAACGAGTCGTGGCGGCCCGGCCCGCGGACGAGCCGATCGCGATCGTCGGCATGGCGTGCCGCTACCCCGGCGGCGTCAGCTCGCCCGAGGACCTGTGGCACATGCTCGCCACCGGCCGCGACGGCATCACCGGCTTCCCCACCGACCGCGGCTGGGCGCTGGACTCCCTGTTCGACCCGGACCCCGACACCCCCGGCACCAGCTACGTCCGGGAGGGCGGGTTCCTGCTGGACGCGGCCCGGTTCGACGCCGACTTCTTCGGCATCAGCCCCCGCGAGGCGCTGGCGATGGACCCGCAGCAACGCGTGTTCCTGGAGTCCTGCTGGGAGGCGCTGGAGAGCGCCGGCCTCCAGCCGGACGCGCTGCGCGGCTCGGCGACGGGCGTGTTCACCGGGCTCATGACGCACGACTACGCGGCCCGCTCCAGCGCGGTGCCCGAGGGCGTCGAGGGGTTCTGGGGAACCGGCACCGCGGGCAGCGTGGCGTCCGGGCGGGTGGCCTACACGCTCGGGCTGGAGGGTCCGGCGGTCACCGTCGACACCGCGTGCTCGTCGTCCCTGGTCGCCCTGCACCTCGCGGCGCAGGCGCTGCGGTCCGGGGAGTGCACGCTGGCGCTGGCCGGCGGCGTGACCGTGATGGCCACGCCCGGCCTGTACGTGGAGTTCTCCAAGCAGCGCGGGCTCGCGCCGGACGGGCGGTGCAAGGCGTTCTCGTCCACCGCGAACGGCACGGCGTGGGCCGAGGGCGTCGGTGTCCTGGTCGTGGAACGGCTGTCGGACGCCCGGCGCAACGGGCACCGCGTGCTCGCCGTGCTGCGCGGCTCGGCGGTGAACCAGGACGGCGCGTCCAACGGCCTCACCGCACCCAACGGGCCGTCCCAGCAGCGGGTCATCCGCCAGGCGCTGGCCAACGCGGGCCTCCAGCCGTCCGAAGTGGACGCCGTCGAGGCCCACGGCACCGGCACCGTGCTGGGCGACCCGATCGAAGCGCAGGCCATCCTCGCCACCTACGGCCAGGACCGGGCGACCCCGCTGCGGTTGGGATCGCTCAAGTCCAACATCGGCCACACCCAGGCCGCCGCCGGCGTCGGCGGTGTCATCAAGATGGTGCTGGCCATGCGGCACGGCGTGCTGCCGCGGACCCTGCACGTCGAGGAGCCGTCGCCGAAGGTGGACTGGGCGGCCGGGTCCGTGCAGCTGCTCACGGAGCCCGCCGAGTGGCCGGTGAACGGGCACCCGCGCCGGGCCGGCGTGTCGTCGTTCGGCGTCAGCGGGACCAACGCGCACGTGATCATCGAGGAGCCGCCGGCCGCACCGGTGTCCGGTGGCGAGCCCGCTCCGATCGTGCCGTGGGTCCTCTCGGCCCGCACCGAACCCGCCCTGCGCGACCAGGCCCGCCGCCTGCTCGACCACGTCACCGACCAGCCCCTGGTGGACATCGGCAACACCCTGGCCACGGGCCGGGTCGCCTTCGACCACCGAGCCGTCGTGACCGGCACCTCGCGCGAGGACCTGCTGCGCGGACTCGCCTCCCTGGCGAACGCCGAGGACGCTCCGGGCGTGGTGGTCGACGCGGTGCGCAACGGCGCTCTGGCGTTCCTCTTCACCGGCCAGGGCTCACAACGGCTGGGCATGAGCGCGGCCCTGTCCACGTTCCCTGTCTTCGCCGAAGCGTTCGCCGAGGCGTGCGCGGCGTTGGACCCGCACCTGCCCAAGCCACTGGCCGAGGTCCTGCACACCGACGAACTGCACGACACCGGCTACACCCAACCCGCCCTCTTCGCCTTCGAAACAGCCCTGCACCGCCTCTTCACCTCCTGGGGCGTCAAGCCGGACTACCTCGCGGGCCACTCCATCGGCGAATTCGCAGCGGCTTATGCGGCTGGCGTGTTCACCCTCGTCGACGCCGCCCGCCTAGTCGCCGCTCGCGGCCGGTTGATGCAGGCCCTTCCGGCGGGCGGTGCGATGCTGGCGGTCCAGGCGACCGAGGAGCAGGTCACCGACCTGCTCTCCGACGACCTCGCCATCGCCGCTATCAACGCGTCGAACTCCGTGGTCCTCTCCGGCACCGAGCAAGCAGTCCTCGCCGCCGCCGAGACCTTGACCACCCGAGGCCACAAGACAAAGCGCCTCACCGTCTCCCACGCCTTCCACTCCCCGCTCATGGAACCGATGCTCGACGACCTGCGCGAAGTCGCCGAGAGCATCACCCACCACCCACCCACCACTCCCCTCGTCTCCACCGTCACCGGCGAGCCCTACACGCCCACCCCGGACTACTGGGTGCGCCAAGCCCGCGCCGCCGTCCGGTTCGCGGACGCCGTGGACACGTTGCGGGACAAGGGAGTGCGCACTTTCCTGGAGGTCGGACCCGATGCGGCACTGTCGGCGATGGTGGACTCCGACGAAGTCGTGGCGGCCACGCGGCGCGACCGCGACGACGTCACCGCGGTCGTCGGCGCGGTGGGCCGGCTGCACGCGCGGGGCGTGCCCGTAGCCTGGGCGGCCTTCTTCCCCGGCGCGGGACAGGTCGACCTGCCCACCTACGCCTTCCAGCACCAGCGGTACTGGCTGGTCACCGACGAGACGACCGGCAGCCCGACCGGCCTGGGCCTGGGCGCGGCGGACCACCCGCTGCTCGGCGCGGTCCTGGGCCTCGCCGATTCGGACCGCGCGGTGCTCACCGGCCGCCTGTCCCTGCGCGACCAGCCGTGGCTGGCCGACCACGCCGTCTTGGGCTCGGTCCTGCTGCCCGGCGCGGCGCTGGTGGAGCTGGCCCGGCGGGCGGCCGACCACGTGGACCTCGACGTCGTGGAGGAACTGACCCTGCACGCGCCCCTGGTCCTGCCCGCCGAGGGCGCGGTGCGGGTGCAGGTCGAGGTCGGCGAGCCGGACGAGTCCGGCGCCCGCCCGGTCCGCATCCACTCCCGCCCCGAGACCGCCCCCGACGACGAGCCCTGGACCCAGCACGCCGCCGGCGTCCTGTCCACCGCCGCCGCACCCGACACGGGGTGGACCGCCGAGTGGCCGCCTGCCGACGCCGTCGCCGCGTCCGTCGACGAGCTGTACGAACGGATCGCGGACCTGGGCGTCGACTACGGCCCGGCGTTCCGCGGCCTGACGGCGGTGTGGCGGCACGGCGACGACCTGCTCGCCGAGGTCACCCTGCCCGACGGCGTCCCGACCGGGTTCGGCCTGCACCCCGTGCTGCTCGACGCCGCCCTGCACACCCTGTTCCTCGACGCCGAGGGCGTGCGCCTGCCGTTCGCCTGGCACGGCGTGCACGTGACGTCGACCGGTGCCACCGGCCTGCGCGTGCGGATCAGCCCCACCGGCCCCGACACCTACGCGCTGTCGTTCGCCGACCCCTCCGGCACCCCCGTGGCGACCGTGGAGTCCCTGACGGCCCGCCCGGTCAGCGCGCAAGACCTGTCCACTGTGGACTCCCTCTACCGCCTGGACTGGGTGCCCGTCCCGACCCCGTCCGGCCCGGTCGACACGCCCGAGGTGGTCGAGGTCGGCGCCGGCGACGCCCCCGACGCGGTCCGCGCGGCGGTCCACCACGCCCTGGCCGCGATCCAGGAGTGGCTGCCCGGCGACCGCTCCCCGCTGGTGTTCGTCACCCGGGGCGCGACCGACGGCACCAACCCGGCCGGCGCGGCCGTGTGGGGCCTCGTGCGGTCGGCGCAGACCGAGCACCCGGACCGGTTCGTGCTGGTCGACACCGACGACGCCACCCACGTCGGCACGGCCGTGGCGACCGGCGAGCCCCAGGTCGCGGTCCGCCGCGGCACCCTCACCGTGCCGCGCCTGGGCAAGCTGAAGCCCACCGGGGACCGACGCCTGTTCGACCCGGCCGGCACCGTCCTGATCACCGGCGGCACCGGCGCCCTGGGCGCCGACCTGGCCCGCCACCTGGTGACCGCCCACGGCGCCCGCCACCTGGTCCTGACCTCCCGCCGAGGCCCGGACGCGCCCGGAGCCCTCGACCTCGCCGCGGAACTGGACGCCCGCGTGGACGTCGTGGCCTGCGACGCCGCCGACCGTGACGCCCTGACCGCTCTCCTGGACACCCTGCCGAACCTGGTGGGCGTCGTCCACGCGGCCGGCGTCCTGGACGACGGCACGATCGAGTCCCTGACCCCGGCCCGCGTCGACGCGGTGCTGCGCGCCAAGGTGGACGCGGCCCGGAACCTGCACGACCTGGTCGGCGACGTGGACCTGTTCGCCCTGTTCTCCTCCGCCACCGGCCTCCTGGGCACGGCCGGCCAGGCGAACTACGCGGCGGCCAACGCCTACCTCGACGCCCTGGCCACCCACCGCCAGGCGGCCGGCCTTCGCGCCACGTCCCTGGCGTGGGGCTTGTGGCAGCAGGACAGCGCCATGTCCGGCCACCTGACCGAGGCCGACCTGGCCCGCATCACCCGCGGCGGGGTCCTCCCCCACACCGTGACGGAAGGCCTGGCCCTGTTCGACGCGGCCATCCGATCCGCCGAACCCGTCGTGGCGCCGATCAAACTGGACCTCACCACCCTCCGCGCCGCGACGACCGTCGCCCCACCCCTACGCACCTTCACCAAGTCCCGCAAACAAACCACCACCCCCGCCACCCCCCTGCGCGACCGCCTGGCGGCACTAGCGGAACCGGAACAACGCGACCTGCTCCTGGACGTCGTCCGCACCAACGTCGCCGCGGTCCTGGCCCACGCCACCACCGACACCATCCCGCCCGACACGGCGTTCAAACAGCTGGGCTTCGACTCCCTGACCGCGGTGGAACTCCGCAACCGCCTCAACACCGCCACCGGCCTGCGCCTCCCCGCCACCCTGACCTTCGACCACCCGACCCCCGCGGCCCTCGTCGAACTCCTGCTCCAGGAACTGGGCGGCAGCCAGGCGACACTCCGGATGCGCGCCGCGGTGGACGGCATAGCCCGCCTCGAAGCCACCCTCGACCTGGTAGACGCCGACACCACCGACGCCGACATCGCCACCGCCCTGCAACGTCTCCTCACGAAGTGGCGCGACAGGTCCACGCCGCAGGAGGAAGCCGACCTCAGCACGGCGACGGCCGACGACATCTTCGACATCCTCGACAACGAACTGGACATCGCCTGACCCCCGCCGCGACGCGCGGGGCTGTCAGGAGGTGGGCACTCGCCAGTCGGCCAGCAGGCGGTTCAGCGCGTCGGCTCGTTTGACGATGATCCCGCGACGAGCGGCCAACTCGTCGGGATCGGCATGAGCGGCACTGGCGCTCATCTGCGGTTCCCACCGCCGGTAGATCATGCCGACCTCGTCGGTGAACCACCCGTCGGAGACGGCGTCCAAAGCCATCAGCAACCCGGTGTCTTCGGACGCCGGCAGCGCCATCCACCCACCGAGTGCGACGAGCGTGGCATGGGAGATGCACAGCGTTGCGGGGTGGACCAGGATCCGGAAGGACTCGGTCGTGTAGGCGTGGTAGGCGGCACCGGAAGGAATGCGCCCGGGGCTGGGGTCGTAGGGGTAGTGCGGGCTGCGCACTCCATCGCGGTCGTCCACGACCCTGCTCGCCGCCCACGAGACGCCTGGTTGCGAGAGCCCGAAGATGTCCCGGGCCAGTGCGCCGGGGGTCAGCCTGTCGTCCGCGTCCAACGTTTTGACGAGGTCACCACCCGCCCGTGCCAAAGCCATCGTCCGGGCGATACCAGGCCCGCCCTTCCGGGAGGCGCCGAAAGAGATCCGGGCGTCGTCGGACGGCAGCACGGACCGAACGACGTCCTGGTCTTCCCGGGCGACGCTGTCGCACTGGACCAGCCACTCCCAGGACCAGCCGACCGGCAACCGCTGTGAGCGCAACGACTCCCACGTCTCCGGTAGGTGTTTGCTGCGCTCCGGGTCGACGGCGGTGATGACGCTGACCACGTTCATCCAGCGTCGACCTCGCCTTCGGACACGATGTGCTCCGTCGCGATCGTCATCCGGTCACCTCGGATCGTGATGTCGGCCGTTTCGACCGGGAGACCGCCGGCCAGGTGCGTTCGCTCGAGGTAGAACACGGGGATTCCCTCGCCGATCTCCAGTTCCCCGGATTCCGCCGCCGTCGGCATCCGGGAGTGCGTCTCCTCGAGGACGCGGGTCACCCGCACACCGATGCCCGCGAACCGCGCGATGACGTCCGGGTGCCCGGACTCCGGCGGGACTTCGATCGGCGTGCCGCGGGTGACGGCCAGGGGTTCCCACTGCGTGCTGCGCTGGATCGGGCCTTGCTCGTCGCGCCAGAAGTAGTCGATCCGGGAGACCGGATCACCCTCGGCGATCGCGAGGCGACGCGCGACCCGGGCCGGCGCCCGCTCCACCGACGCCCGGCCGGCCAGGGTGATGCCCTCGTTCTGGCGCTTGAACTCGGCGGTGGTGGGGCTGACCCCGTCCGCCGAGTTCCGGTACCGGCGCGAGCTGACCCGCACCAGCATCGGGCGCTTGGCCACGAACGAGCCCTGCCCGCGATCGGTTCTGATCAGGCCCTGCTCGCGCAGTTCACCGAGAGCCTTGAGCGCCGTGCTCATGGCCACGTTCAAGCTATCGGCGAGTTCGCGCGTCGACGGGACGCGATCGCCCACCGCCAGGTCACCGGTGCGGATCCGGTCGGCCAGGTGGTCGGCGACCTGCCGCCAGATCGGTACGCCCGACGAGGTGTTGAACTCCATGTCCGCCTTCGTGCTCACCACCAGACTCTAACGCGCCCGTTCGGGTGTTGCGCAACACGGGAACACTGGTGTTACGCTGCACCGCAACACCGGGACACCAGTGAGGCCGGTCACAGCAAGTGCACCTGGAGGGGACATGACGAAGCAGCGGATGGGTCCACTCGTCATCGAGGACGTGCGCGGGCGCCGCGTCAGGCGGGTGGCACTGGTGTCGGCGCTGGTGTTCTGCCTGATCACCGCGCCGGAGGCGTCGGCGCGGGTGATGCGGGCAGTGCTGGAGTCGTTGATCGAGTTCGCCCAGAACCTCTAGACGAGTAATGCGCAAGACGCCCCTTCGCGCCCCGCAGGGCGCGCGCTTTTCGAAGGGCTCGCGCAGCAGACCTCCCGACTTGGGCTTCTTCCGTCATCCCCGTATGGCCTGCCCGAAGGGCTACCACACTTTCCAGGGGTTGCAGCCGAAAGTTTTTGCGAGGAACGAGCAAAAAGTTTTAGCGGCAACCCCTGGAAAGTGTGGTTGGCTCCGCCAGGCCATACGGGGATGACGGAAGAAGCCCCCGCCCTTTCTTTTCCGTCCATCCTTGGCGGCCTGCCCGCCGGCGAGGCCCTTTTCGCTCTTCAAGCTCTTCAAGATCTTTGAACGCAACGCTTCGCTCTCAAGCCGAACGCGCTGCGCGCTCTCAAGATCAAAAGCAGCGCTCGCCGCGCGGCAGGCCCCCGGGGGGAAGGGCGTCGATTTCTTTCCCCGCCCAGCCTGCCGGAGGCAACCACGTTTCGTTCTTTTTCGCAACCGGTAAAGCGTGGTTGCAAAAAAGAACGAAACGTGGTTGGGCTTCGCCCAGGCCGGACGGGGAAAGAAACCGAGGCCCTTCCCGTGGTCGCTGCCGCTTGGCGGAACGCAAGAGCCCCCCGCCCTTCGGGCGTAGCGCCTTCGGCGGAAAAGCAGGTCGGGGCTTCCCAGCGGAGGGGGCTCAGCGGTGGTTGAGGAGCACCGGAAGAGCGGCCACGTCGTTGGCGATGAAGGAGTGCAGGGGTGCGATCTCCTCCGGGGCGACCGCCAGCGCCAGGTTCGGGAAGCGGGCGAACAGGGCCGGCACCGCCACGTTCGCCTCCAGTCGGGCCAGGCGGGCGCCGGGGCAGAAGTGGGGACCCAGGCCGAACGCCAGGTGTTCCTTGTCGGCGCGGTCCACGTCGAAGACCTCGGGGTGCTCGTGGACGTTCGGGTCGCGGCCGTGGGCCAGGTAGTTGATCAGGATCGCGTCGCCGGCCCGGATCACCACGCCCTCGCCCAGGTCGATGTCCTCCTTGGCCCAGCGCATCGGCAGCGAGCCCACCGGGCAGTGCACGCGCAGCGACTCCTCGACGGCGTCCGGCCAGCGGCTCGGGTCGGCCAGCACGACGGCCAGCTGTGCCGGGTTGGCCAGCAGTTCGCGGACGGTGTGGTCGATCAGGGACACGGTGGTCTGGCTGCCGCCGCCGATGAGCAGCAGGAGCATGTCCACCAGCTCCTGCTCGGCCAGCGGTTCCTCGCCGACCACGCGCGCGGCGAGCAGGAAGCTGGTCAGGTCGTCGGCGGGCTCGCGGCGCTTGAGGTCGATGAGCTGCCGCATGGCCACGTTCATGTCGGTGAACACCGCGGCCGACTCTTCCTCCGGCACGTTGTCGGTGTTGAGCACCACGCGCAGGATGCGCAGGACTTCGGGGCGCAGGTCGTCGGGGACGCCGAACAGGTCGCAGATCATGCGGGTCGGCAGCTGCTGCGAGTACGCGGTGTGCAGGTCCACCGGCTGGTCGGCCGGGTGCTCGGCCAGGTCGTCCAGCAGGCGCTTGGCGATGGCCTCCAGGTGCGGGCGCATGGCGTCGATCCGCTTGGGGGTCAGGGCGGGCGCGACGAGTTGGCGCAGGCGCTGGTGCTCACGCCCCTCCGCGGTGGACATGGACTCCATGTCCACCCAAGGCGACAGCCACTGCACCACGCCGGGCGAGTAGCTGGGCACGTTCTTCTTGACGTTCCGGGAGACCCCGGGGTGCGTCAGCAGCTTGCGGACCACGTCGCCGCGCGAGATCGACCACGCCGACATGCCTTCCGGCAGCTCGACGGCCACGGCCGGACCCGCCGCCCGGAACTGGTCCATCTGGGCGTACAGGCACTTGCCACCCCGGCTGTCGATCTTCGCGGTGGTGGCAGCGCTGAAGTCGATCATCGTGCGCCTCCGGGAAAAAGATGACTGGAAACACCACGAAACTACCGCCCGCACAGAAATCGCAGGGTAATCGCGCACTGGAATTCCGCTCGACGAACGCGCAGGTCATTGCCGTGCCCGGACGCGCCTGATTAGTGTTGCGGGCACAGTCTTTCGCAATTCGATGGAAGAGGCGGCGGCGATCCCGTCCTGCTCGTTCGACATTCCACGGCACACCGTTCACGTGAGGAAGCTGGGAACAATGGAGAGCATCAGCCGGGTCGGCGTGGTCGGGTGCGGGGTCATGGGCGCGGGGATCGCCGAGCTGTGCGCCCGCGCCGGGCTGGACGTGCTGGTCGGAGTGTCGCGGCCGGCGTCGCGGGACGCCGGGCGCGCGCGGCTCGCCGCGTCGTTGGACCGCTTGGTGGGCAAGGGGAAGCTGGGCGCCGAGGACCGGGACGCGGCGCTGGCGCGGATCTCGTTCACCGCGGACCTGGGCGACTTCGCCGACCGCCAGCTCGTGGTGGAGGCAGTGTCGGAGCAGGAGTCGGTGAAGCTGGACGTCTTCGCCACGCTGGACAAGGTGGTCGAGGACGAGCACGCGATCCTCGGGTCCAACACGTCGTCGTTCCCGATCGTGCAGCTGGGCGGCGTGACCAGCCGGCCGGAGAACGTGGTCGGCCTCCACTTCTTCAACCCCGCCACGGTCCTGCCGCTGGTGGAGGTCGTCGGGTCGGTCCTCACCGACGCGTCCACCGTGGACCGCGCCGAGGTGTTCGTCACCGAGGCGCTGGGCAAGCAGGTCGTGCGCACCAAGGACCGCGCGGGTTTCGTGGTGAACGCGCTGCTGATCCCGTACCTGCTGTCCGCGGTGCGGATGCTGGAGTCCGGGATGGCGCCGATCGCCGACATCGACAAGGCGATGACGCTGGGCTGCGCGCACCCGATGGGACCGCTGAGCCTGATCGACCTGATCGGCCTGGACATCGTGGCCGCGATCAGCGAGTCGCTCTACAAGGAGTACCGCGAGCCGCACTACTCCCCGCCGCCGCTGCTGGCGCGCATGGTGTCGGGCGGCCTGCTGGGCAAGAAGACCGGCCGAGGTTTCTACGAGTACCCACGATGACGCCGCACGAGGAGCTCGTAGGGTTGCTGGACGCCGGTGGCGCGCGGTACCGCCTGATCCACCACGCGCCGGAGGGCGTCACGTCGCCGGCGAGCCGCTTGCGCGGGCACCCGCTGTCCCAGGCGGCGAAGTGCATCGTGGCGCGGGTCAAGCACGGCAAGAAGGTGAACCGCTTCCTGCTGGCCGTGGTGCCTGGTGACCGGTTGGTCGCGCTGGAGGCGTTGCGCGAGCTGTGGGGCGGCACGTACGTGTCGTTCGCGACCCGGGAGACGGCGGAGGAGCTGTCCGGGTGCGTCAGCGGCACCATCGTCCCGTTCACCTTCCGGGACGACCTGGAACTGGTCGTCGACCGGACGTTGTTGGAGGAGCCGGAGATGTTCTTCAACGCGGCGCGGCTGGACGTCTCGGTCGCGCTGGACACCCGGGACTACGTCCGGCTGGCCCGACCGAGGGTCGAGGACATCGCCGGCGAGCCGTTGGCGGAGACGGGATGAGCGCGCCAGCGGACGTCCTCGGCGCGCGCTTGCGCCGGGTGTTGGGCGAGGCGAAGTACCTGTCGCTGGCCACCGTGTCGGCGTCCGGCGAGCCGTGGTCGGCGGTGCTCCAGTACGCCGTGCTGCCCGATCCGCTGCGGTTCCTGTTCGGCTCGGCGGTCGGGTCGAGGCACAGCCGGGACGTCGCCGCCCGGCCGGCGGTGAGCGGGTCCCTGTTCGTGACCGGGGAGTCGCTGACGGAGGTCGACGGTGCCCAGTTCGCCGGGACGTGCCGGGAACTGACCGAGGACGAGGTGCGCGCCCACCACGCCGCCTTCTACGACGCCCTGCTGCCGGACGAGGCGTCCCGGGCGGAGTACACCCTGCCGGTGACCGCGCTGCTGGCGCCGGCGGAGCACCGGATCTACCAGGTGGCGGTGGACCGGATCTGGCTCATCGACACGTCGAGGTGGATCGAGGACCGCATCGACCGCCGCGTGGAGGTCCCACTCCCCTGAACAGGCCGGCGGACTGTGCTCGTGGGCGCGCGGCCAGGAGCGGGAGCGCGCCGGCGGACCGGGGTGGACCGGTCCGCCGGGTACCCGGGGCTACAGGTCCGCGAGGCGCGGGACGAGCGGCGTGGCGACCTGCTCGACCCAGGCGGCCGGGGCGTCGCCCGGCGGGACCAGGATCACCGTGTCGATGCCCAGCTCGCCGTAGTCGGCGATGTCGCGCAGGAAGTCGTCGATGGTCTCGACCGTCGGCGTGGGGCGGTAGGTGATGGTCTTGTCGATGGCCCCGAAGTCCGTGCCGAGCCGGTCGCAGTGGGCGCGCAGCACGTCGAGCTTGTGCCGGACCTGGTCCTTGTCGCCGCTGAACAGGTTGCACGCGGTGGCGTACTGGGCGACCATCCGCAGCGTCTTCTTCTCGCCGCCACCGCCGATCATGATCGGGGGACGGCGGATCGGCTGCGGCGAGCACAGGGTCTCGGTGAGCTGGTAGTGCTTGCCGTCGAAGGATCCGTTGTTCTCCGGGTCCCACATCTGCAAGCAGATCTGGATGGCCTCCTCCAGCCGCTCGAACCGCTCCGACAGCGGCGGGAACGGCACACCCAGGCCGAGGTGCTCCCGCTCGTACCAGGCCGCGCCGATGCCCAGCTCGACCCGCCCGCCGGACAGCACGTCCACAGTGGACACGATCTTGGCCAGCAGGCCGGGGTGGCGGTAGGTGACGCCGGTGACCAGCAGGCCCAGCTGCACGGCCGAGGTGTGGGCGGCGAGGAAGCCGAGGGTCGCGTAGCCCTCCAGCATCGGGTCCGTGGCCGGCTTGAACCCGTCCATCTGGAAGAAGTGGTCCATCACGGAGAGGCGGGCGGCTCCGGCGGCCTCGACGGCCTGGCCGACCTTCGCCAACTCGGGCGCGATACCGGCCGCGCCGTCGGGGACGGTGAATTCGATGACATGGATTCCCAAGCGCACCCCGCCAGCCTAGGAACTGGAGTGCACTCCAGCACAAGGGGCAACCTGAAGTTCACACGATCCCCGGCTCACCAGGCGTCGGACAGGAACGTCCGGCCCTCCTCCGGATCGGGGTCGTCACCGCCGCGCCGGACCGGACGCGACCGCCCTGACCAGCGCGGTCCGGGCGACTCCCCGGCCCCGGTCGGCCCGGCAGCAGGCGGTTCGGTGGCACGCGGTTCGGCGACGGGCGGTTCGGCGG